>NZ_JASCXL010000028.1:0-91058 GCF_030010595.1 Streptomyces sp. CC224B
CCCCCCCCCGGGGGGGCGCCCACCGCGGCGGGCGGCGGCGGCACCCGCGGCGGCCTGGGCCGCGGCCGGGCCGCCGGTCGGGGCCGGGGCGCCCGGCTTGCCCGGGACCTTCTTGCCCTGGGCGACGTCCACGGGGAGCATGACCAGCGCGGTCGTACCACCGGAGTCGGAGGGCCGGAGCTGGATGCGGATGCCGTGGCGCTGCGAGAGGCGGCCGACCACGAACAGGCCCATGCGGCGGGAGACGGAGACGTCCACGGTGGGTGGCGACGCGAGCCGCTCGTTGATCGCGGCGAGGTCCTCGGGGGAGAGGCCGATGCCGGTGTCGTGGATCTCGATGAGCACGCGGCCGTCGGGCAGCGCGTGCCCGGTGACCTTGACCTTCGTCTGCGGCGATGAGAACGAGGTGGCGTTCTCGAGCAGCTCGGCGAGGAGGTGCACGAGGTCGTTGACGACGCGTCCGGCGACCTCGGTCCCGGGCACCGAGGACAGCTCGATGCGCTCGTACTGCTCCACCTCGGAGGCGGCGGCGCGGAGCACGTCGACGAGCGGCACGGGCCGCGTCCAGCGGCGGCCGGGCTCCTCACCCGCGAGCACGAGGAGGTTCTCGCCGTTACGGCGCATGCGGGTCGCGAGGTGGTCGAGCTTGAACAGCGAGGAGAGCTGGTCCGGGTCGGCCTCGCGGGACTCCAGCTCGGAGATGAGCGAGAGCTGACGCTGGATGAGGCCCTGCGAACGCCGCGAGAGGTTGGTGAACATCGCGTTGACGTTGCCCCGCAGGAGGGCCTGCTCGGCGGCGAGGCGGACCGCCTCGCGGTGCACGTCGTCGAAGGCCGCGGCCACCTGGCCGATCTCGTCCCGGGAGTGCACACCGACGGACTCCACGGACGTGTCGACGTCCTGCGGGTCGGACTCGGAGAGCTGCTTGACCAGCTCGGGCAGGCGGTCCTGGGCGACCTTGGTGGCGGTGTCCTGGAGCCGGCGCAGCGAGCGGATCATGGACCGCGCCACCACGAAGGCGCCGACGAGCGACACACCGAGCACGACGAGGATGAGCGCACCGTTGAGGATCGCCTGCTGCTCGGACTCGTTCCGCAGCGAGCGGGCCTTCTGCTCCATCTCGTCGAGCAGCGTCAGCTCGATGTTGGTCATCGCCTGGATCTTGGTGGAGTCGGAGTCCACCCAGTCCTTGTAGGAGCGCTTGCCGCGCAGCTTGATGCCGTTGGGCTGCTCCAGGACGCGCTGGGCGTAGGCGTCGGCGCTCTGGATCGTGGCGTTGCCGCGGCTGATCGGGGTGAGCAGCTTCGCGCCGTCGCCGACGTAGATCCGGTTGAAGGACTGGAGCTCGTCGTTCTCCTTCTCGAACGCCGTCAGGGCGTAGCGGCGGTCGAGGTCGGAGAGCTTGCCGAACTCGCGGTTGTTCGGGGGCAGCGCGGCCGCGATGACGGCCCGCTGCACGGACGCGAACTCCTTGGCGGAGGAGAAGGCCGCCAGGGCGCGGGTGCGCTGGATCATGTCCGGGTTGCTGGTCGCCTGCGCCATGTCCTCGGAGAGCGCGAGGAGCTGCTGGATGAGCTGGCTGTAGGCGTCGACCGTCTGCGAGGACGGGGAGTCCTTCTTGTACGCGTCCCGGCGTACGTCCTTGATCTTCTGGAGCTGCCGGGTGATCTGGACCGTGTTCTGCCGGATGCCGAGGAAGCCCTTGTCACCGTCGCTGTTGTCGATGTCCTGGGTGCCGGCGAGGAAGTTCCGGTAGGCGCGGTCCGTCTTCTCGCGGACGCTCTTGACGGTGAAGTCGGAGTCGCTGGCGCCGTGCGCGAGCGGGCCCGCCGACTGGTCGCGCTCCTCCTGGAGCGCGGCGGCCAACCGGGTGGCGTCCTCCGTCAGGTCGGTCAGCAGCTTCATGTTGTCGAGCTGCTGGATCTCGTCCATCGACGAGTTGATGCGCAGGGCACCCAGCGAGGTCGCCGTGATGACGGGCAGGGCGAGGAGGGACACCAGACGAGTCGAGATGCGCCAGTTGCGCAGGGCTATTCGTGAGCCGGGCCCGGGGGGTGTTCTGGACCCCTTCGGCTTGGTCCCGTCCGTGGACGGACCGCCCGGCGCACCCGGGCGGACGGCGTTGGGGCCGCCGTCGCCGGACTGCACCTGTCCGGGGTTCTGGGCGTGCTGGGCCGAGGAGCCGCGGTCACTTCCGCCGCGCTCCGGCTCCGCCGCAGCGCTGCCATCCCTCTTGAAACGTCCCTGCACTAGCGTCGCAACCTCTGGACCAGGCGTTCCACCGCGTGGACGGCGGAACGGTGTCGGAGTCGTGGGCGTCAGGCGCCCCATGGTGGTCGTGAGACCGGCGCTGCTCCCCCTTCCCGCCGCTCTCGGCGCTGCGTCGCGCCCTGTGCGCCGGTTCGATCCCGCGGCGGTCCCGGGAATTCCAGCACAGTGCCGGATCTCCAACAAGGCCCGTGGTTCGGGGCACGGCTCCCGTGACAGCACGTGAGGAACGTGTCACCGGACGTAGAAAGCGAAGTCGCTTATACCGGACTTTCCGGTACGAGACGCATGGAGGAAAGCGGTGTCCCAGTCTTCATGATCAGGAGCGGAATAGGTGCTTCAGGGGTGCATTGTCCGATTCCAAGGCCCCGATGGTCCGCCTGAATTGACCCAATTGTCCGGTCGCTCGTGAGCAAACTCACATGAAGATCATGGCCTCTTCTCGACATTGCGCGGGAATTGAATGTTTAGCCTGACGCTTTACAGGGATGGGGAATCCGACAACCGGCGTCCTTTGGGTGGCGCCCCGATCGACAGGGCCGAGCAGCAGATGAAGTCCACGACGATGTTCCGCAACATAGCCAACCCGCGCCGCACCACCCTGGCGCACCTCAAGGACGCCGACGACCTGAAGCCGGCCCCCGAGCAGCCGGAGCACCCCGTCGAACTCCCCACCCAGACGGCCAACCCCAAGCGCACCATCCTCATGGAAGCCCCCTAGGGGCAACGCACCTCCCACGCGCGGCGGCGAGCCGCGGAGCGGTGGCGGAAGCGGCAGAGAAAGCGGCCGAAAAAGCGGTCGAAAAGGGGCAGAGGGGCGAAGCCCCCTAGACTGGCCGCACCAGACCACCCCGTAGCTGCAAAGGGCACCGCTCACGTGCGTATCGCCAGGTTCTCCATCGACGGCAACGTCGCCTTCGGCGCGGTCGAGGGCGACAAGCCGGACGAGCTCGTCGTCGACATCATCAAGGGCAGTCCGTACGGCGACTTCGAGCTGAGCGGCGTGAAGGTCCCGCTGAGCAAGGTCCGGCTCCTCGCCCCCGTCATCGGCCACAAGATCGTGGCCTTCGGGCGGAACTACGCGGCCCACGCCGAGGAACTCGGCAACGAGGTGCCCGACGCCCCGTTCGCCTTCTTCAAGCCCGCCACCTCCATGATCGGCTCCGGCGACGCCATCCAGTACCCGCCGTTCTCCGAGGAGCTGCACCACGAGGCGGAGCTGGCCGTCGTCATCGGCCGCATGTGCCGCGAGGTCCCGCGCGAGCGCGTCAAGGACGTCGTCTACGGCTACACCTGCGCCAACGACGTCACCGCCCGCGACGTGCAGCGGCGCGAGAAGCAGTGGGCGCGGGCCAAGGGCTTCGACACGTCCTGCCCGCTCGGCCCCTGGGTGGAGACGGAGCTCGACCCGGGCGACCTGACGATCCAGTGCACGGTCAACGGCCACCAGCGCCAGCTCGGCCGCACCTCCCAGATGATCCACTCCGTCGAGGACCTGGTCGTCAACATCTCCGAGGCCATGACGCTGCTGCCCGGCGACGTCATCCTCACCGGCACCCCCGAGGGGGTCGGCCCCCTCACCGTCGGCGACGAGGTCGCCGTCACCATCGAAGGCATCGGCACTCTCACCAACAAGGTGATCAAGCGTGGCTAACGCGACTCCCGGCAGCGCTGTCCGGGTACGTTTCTGTCCCTCCCCGACCGGCAACCCCCACGTGGGCCTGGTCCGCACCGCCCTGTTCAACTGGGCGTTCGCCCGGCACAACAAGGGCACCCTGGTCTTCCGCATCGAGGACACGGACGCCGCCCGCGACTCCGAGGAGTCGTACGAGCAGCTCCTGGACTCCATGCGCTGGCTGGGCCTCGACTGGGACGAGGGCCCCGAGGTCGGCGGCCCGCACGCGCCGTACCGCCAGTCGCAGCGCATGGACATCTACCGGGACGTCGCCGCCAAGCTGGTCGACGGCGGCTACGCCTACCCGTGCTACTGCACCACCGAGGAGCTCGACGCCCGCCGCGAGGCCGCCCGCGCCGCCGGCAGGCCGTCCGGCTACGACGGCACCTGCCGCGACCTCACCGCCGAGCAGAAGCAGGCGTACGAGGCCGAGGGCCGCAGCCACATCATCCGCTTCCGGATGCCGGACGAGGCGACCACCTTCACGGACCTGGTCCGCGGCGAGATCACCGTCCAGGCCGAGAACGTCACCGACTACGGCATCGTCCGCGCCAACGGCGCCCCGCTGTACACGCTGGTCAACCCGGTCGACGACGCCCTGATGGAGATCACCCACGTCCTGCGCGGCGAGGACCTGCTCTCCTCCACCCCGCGCCAGATCGCGCTCTACAAGGCGCTGATCGAGCTGGGCGTCGCCAAGGAGATCCCCGCCTTCGGCCACCTGCCGTACGTCATGGGCGAGGGCAACAAGAAGCTCTCCAAGCGCGACCCGCAGGCGAGCCTCAACCTCTACCGCGAGCGCGGCTTCCTGCCCGAGGGCCTGCTCAACTACCTCTCCCTGCTCGGCTGGTCGTTCTCCGCCGACCAGGACGTCTTCACGATCGACCAGATGATCGCGAAGTTCGACCTCGCGGACGTGAACTCCAACCCGGCCCGCTTCGACCTGAAGAAGGCCGAGGCGATCAACGCCGACCACATCCGCATGCTGGACGTGCAGGCGTTCGCCGCCGCCTGCGAGCCGTGGCTGAAGGCCCCGCACGCCCCGTGGGCCCCCGAGGACTTCGACCCGGCGGCCTGGGCGGCCATCGCGCCGCACGCGCAGAGCCGCGTGAAGGTCCTCTCCGAGATCACGGACAACGTCGACTTCCTGTTCCTGCCGGAGCCGGTCTTCGACGAGGCCTCCTGGACCAAGGCCATGAAGGAGGGCTCCGACGCCCTGCTGCGCACCGCCCGCGCCAAGCTGGAGGCGGCGGACTGGTCGTCCCCGGAGTCCCTCAAGGAGGCCGTCCTTGCCGCCGGCGAGGAGCACGGCCTCAAGCTGGGCAAGGCCCAGGCCCCCGTCCGCGTGGCCGTCACCGGCCGCACGGTCGGCCTGCCCCTCTTCGAGTCCCTGGAGATCCTCGGCAAGGACCGCGCGCTGGCGCGCGTCGACGCGGCCCTGGCGAAGCTGACCGCGTGACGCCCCCGCCCTGAGGCGCCCGAAGGGCCCGGAAGCCACCCCGGCTTCCGGGCCCTTCGCGTACGCCGCCCAAGGGCTCAGGCGCCGTCCGGCCGGGGCCCGGGTTGCACCCCTCCTGCCGACGGGCGGTGCGGGCTACTGTCGGAGACATGCCGATCAAAGCCGTGGTCTGGGACGTGGACACTGTGTTTTGCGGGGGATGACCCCCGGACCCCCAGCCGGTAGGGCGCTGCAGGCTACTGTCGGAGACATGCCGATCAAAGCCGTGGTCTGGGACGTGGACGACACACTTTTCGACTACGCCACCGCCGATCTCACGGGCATGCGCGCCCACCTCGCCGCCGAGGACCTCCTCGGCCGGTACGACAGCGCCGAGCGGGCCCTGGCCCTGTGGAAGGAGACCACCGACCGGCACTGGGCGCGCTTCAGCGCCGGGGAGGTGGGGTTCGAGGGCCAGCGCCGCGACCGCGTGCGCGACTTCCTGGGCGCCGCGCTCGACGACGCGGAGGCCGACGCCTGGTTCGGCCGCTACCTCGTGCACTACGAGACCGCCTGGGCCCTCTTCCCGGACACCCTGCCGGCCCTCGACGCCCTGGCCCAGGACTACCGGCACGCGGTCCTGTCCAACTCGGCCCTCTGCGTGCAGGAGCGCAAACTCTCCGTGCTCGGCCTCGGCGACCGCTTCGAGGCCGTCCTGTGCGCCGCCGACCTCGGCGTCTCCAAGCCGCACCCCGAGGCCTTCCGCGCGGCGTGCGCGGCGCTCGGCCTCGCCGCCGAGGAGATCGCGTACGTGGGCGACCAGCCGGAGATCGACGCCTGCGGCGCCCGCGACGCGGGACTGCTCGGCATCTGGCTCGACCGCAACGGCACGCCCGGCGCCGGTCCCCCGGGCGTCCACCGCATCACGAGCCTCACGGAGCTCCCCGCGCTGCTGCGCTCCGATACCCGTTTTGGAGCGCCGTCCACCTTCGGGTAATGTTCTTCCTGCGCCGCCCGAGAGGGCCGAAAGGTCCGGCCGGGAAGCGCAACCGGAACAGAAACCCTCCCAGGGGTTGCGTTCCAATGGCCTATGGTGTAATTGGCAGCACGACTGATTCTGGTTCAGTTAGTCTTGGTTCGAGTCCAGGTAGGCCAGCTCGCAGAGCTCATCTGCAACCGCGGTTGTCGTCTCGTAAGACACAGCATCCGCAAAGCCCCCGTTGTGTAGCGGCCTAGCACGCTGCCCTCTCAAGGCAGTAGCGCCGGTTCGAATCCGGTCGGGGGTACAGATCCATCCCGCGTGGACGGTAGGGGTAGCTCCCCCCGACCTCGCGGTGACATCGCCCGGCGACTGCCGGGCGGGATCGCTAGGGCCCCCGTTGTGTAGCGGCCTAGCACGCCGCCCTCTCAAGGCGGTAGCGCCGGTTCGAATCCGGTCGGGGGTACAAACTGGTCTAAACCACATTGGTCTATGGTGTAATTGGCAGCACGACTGATTCTGGTTCAGTTAGTCTAGGTTCGAGTCCTGGTAGACCAGCTCGGATCTGCGGCGGTGCGGTTCGCCCGCCCGCAAGATCCTCGCCCCCGTTGTGTAGCGGCCTAGCACGCCGCCCTCTCAAGGCGGTAGCGCCGGTTCGAATCCGGTCGGGGGTACGTGTCCGAAGGGGCCTTCACCACGGTGAGGGCCCCTTCGGTGTGTCCCGCCCCCCGGGGCCCGGACCCCGCGCCTACTCGATGCCGTACCGCCGCGTCGACTCCTCCTCCTGAGCCAGCCGGTGCAGCGCCCGCAGCACCGGCTCGAAGAGCACCGCGGACGCCACCGCCGTCTCCACCCGCTCCGCCTCCGACGCCTGCGCCTCCAGCGAGTCGAGGTCCAGGCGCGCCGCCGCGTGCATCAACTCCGCGTACGGCGCCAGGCGTTCGGCGTCCCAGCCGTAGCCGAGCCGGTTCAGCGTCGCCACCGCCACCACCAGGGAGCGGTGCACCGGGGACAGGGCGCCGACCTCCCGCGCGGCGTCCCAGCCGAGCAGCGTGAGCAGCCGGTCCACCTCGGCGCGCGCGGCGGGCACCGCGGGGTCCTCCTCGTCCGGCTCGGGGCCCTGCGGCAGCGCCCACAGCGCCGCGCCCAGCCGGATCGTGCGCCCCAGGGACTCGTCGTCCACGTGCCCCAGGACCTCCCTGGCCTTGGCCACCGGCACCCGGCCCACCTGGATCAGCGCCCGCACCAGGCGCAGCCGGCGCAGATGGCCGTCGTCGTACTCGGCCGTCGTCGCGTTGACCTGACGACCGGGCGGCACCAGGCCCTCCCGCAGGTAGTACTTGATCGTCGCGGTCGACACCCCGCTGCGCTCGCTCAACTCGGCCAGCCGCATCCCTTGCGCCTTTCGTCAGGTAGCGGCACTATCCAAACATGGGCGGTCGGATAGTGCCGCTCGCCAAGGAGCTCGCCGCGGGGGTCCCGTACAGCGAGCCCGTACGACAGGGGGGACGTATGCCGAGGAACTCCGTCACCGTCGGCCGTACCACCGCGAACGCCGAGGGGGAGGTGGTGGTGCTGCTGATCGGCATGCGCATCAACCGCTTCCGGGCCGTGCGCCACTGGCTGCCGGTGATGCTCGCGATGCAGCGCATGCTGAGGGAGTTGGGGCGCGACCGGAGCCTGGGCCTGCTCGGGCACGTGCTGCTCACGGCGTCGCCGCGGACGTACTACGTCGTCCAGTACTGGGAGTCGAAGGAGAAGCTGTACGCGTACGCGCACTCGCCGCGGATGCTCCACCACAAGGTGTGGGCGGCCCTCAACCGCAAGCAGCGCGCGGGCAAGGCGCGTGGACACGTGGGCATCTGGCACGAGGCGTACGTCGTGCCGGAGGGCGCGTACGAGGCGGTCTACGCGGACATGCCCGCCTTCGGCCTCGCCGCGGCGCACGGGCGGATACCGGTGGAGCGGCGCGGGCAGCGGGCGAAGGACCGGTTCGCGCACCGGTCGGGTGCGGGCGCCGGGGCCACCGGGGCCCCCGAGGCCGAGGGGGCGGGTGCGGCGACGGGCTGACCGGGCCTGCGGGGGCAGGGGTGCCTTGGGGGGGGGAGCGCCCCGGCGGGCTCGTGCCGTCTAGCGGCCCGACAGGGGAGTGCCGCGGGCGGGGCGTCCCGGCGGGCGTGTGCGGAGGGGGAGGGGGAGGGGGCGGGCCCGTCGCGGTGCCGGGGCGGGGCCGGCCCCCCGGGAGGCGCGGGGGAGGGGGTGGGTGCGGCGACGGGCTGACCGGGCCTGCGGGGGCAGGGGGGGCGTCGCGCCGGGGAGGCGGGGGCGGGGTCCGGGGGAGGGGTGGAGGGAAGCGGGCCCGTCGCGGCGTTGGGGCGGGCCCGGTTCCGGGGGTGTGCGTGGGGGCGGTGGGTCAGTTGGTGCGGCGCAGGGCCTCGGAGAGGCGGCCGGCGGCGTCTATCACCGCTTGCGCGTGCATCCGGCCCGGGTGGCGGGTCAGGCGCTCGATCGGGCCGGAGACCGACACGGCGGCCACCACGCGGTTCGACGGGCCCCGCACCGGCGCGGACACCGAGGCCACGCCCGGCTCCCGCTCGCCGATCGACTGGGCCCAGCCGCGGCGGCGCACGCCGGAGAGGGCTGTCGCCGTGAACCGCGCGCCCTGCAGGCCCCGGTGCAGCCGCTCCGGCTCCTCCCAGGCCATGAGGATCTGCGCGGACGAGCCCGCCTTCATGGTGAGCGTCGAGCCGACCGGGACCGTGTCCCGCAGGCCGGACAGGCGCTCCGCCGCGGCCACGCAGATGCGCATGTCGCCCTGGCGGCGGTAGAGCTGCGCGCTCTCGCCGGTCACGTCCCGCAGGTGCGTGAGGACCGGGCCGGCCGTCGCCAGCAGGCGGTCCTCGCCCGCCGCCGCGGCCAGTTCGGCCAGGCGCGGGCCGAGGATGAAACGGCCCTGCATGTCCCGCGCCACCATCCGGTGGTGTTCCAGGGCCACGGCGAGCCTGTGCGCCGTGGGTCGTGCGAGCCCCGTGGCCGCGACCAGTCCCGCGAGGGTGGCCGGACCGGACTCCAGGGCGCTCAGGACAAGGGCCGCCTTGTCCAGAACGCCGACGCCGCTAGAGTTGTCCATGCAACGATACTCGCGTCTCACTCTGTGAAACGCAAGTTCACATTTCCCAGGAACCCGCCACTCTGGAGAAGCGCTCCGCGGACCGGCGGACACGCGGCCGACGTCCGGCATGCGGTACGGGGACACGTCGTCGGCGAACAGATTCTCCTAGTTGGGCCGGCGCGCGCCGCCGGCCGGAGGGAAAGCGATGGGTAGGACACTCGCGGAGAAGGTCTGGGACGACCACGTCGTCCGGCGCGCCGAGGGCGAGCCCGACCTCCTCTTCATCGATCTGCACCTCCTGCACGAGGTGACCAGCCCGCAGGCGTTCGACGGCCTCCGGCAGGCGGGACGGACGGTGCGGCGGCTCGACCTCACCATCGCCACGGAGGATCACAACACCCCCACCCTCGACATCGACAAGCCCATCGCCGACCCCGTCTCGCGCGCGCAGCTCGAGACGCTGCGCAAGAACTGCGCCGAGTTCGGCGTCCGGCTGCACCCGCTGGGCGACGTCGAGCAGGGCGTCGTCCACGTGGTGGGACCGCAGCTCGGGCTGACCCAGCCGGGCACCACCGTCGTCTGCGGCGACTCGCACACCTCCACCCACGGCGCGTTCGGCGCGCTGGCGTTCGGCATCGGCACCTCCCAGGTGGAGCACGTCCTCGCGACCCAGACCCTGCCGATGGCACGGCCCAGGACCATGGCCATCACCGTCGACGGCGAACTGCCCGAGGGCGTCACGGCCAAGGACCTCATCCTCGCCATCATCGCGAAGATCGGCACCGGCGGCGGCCAGGGCTACGTCATCGAGTACCGCGGCCCGGCCATCGAGAAACTCTCGATGGAGGCCCGCATGACCATCTGCAACATGTCCATCGAGGCCGGTGCCCGCGCCGGGATGATCGCGCCGGACGAGACCACGTTCGCCTACCTCAAGGACCGCGCCCACGCCCCCCGGGGCGAGGACTGGGACGCCGCCGTCGCCTACTGGAAGACGCTGCGCACCGACGACGACGCCGTCTTCGACGCCGAGGTCTACATCGACGCCGCGAGCCTGTCGCCGTTCGTCACCTGGGGCACCAACCCGGGCCAGGGCCTGCCCCTGTCCGCCGCCGTCCCCGACCCGGCCTCGTACGAGGACGCCTCGGAGCGCCTGGCCGCCGAAAAGGCCCTGGAGTACATGGGGTTGAGCGCCGGGCAGCCGCTGCGCGAGATCCGGGTCGACACCGTCTTCGTGGGCTCGTGCACCAACGGCCGCATCGAGGACCTGCGCTCGGCGGCCGCCGTGCTGAAGGGCCGCAAAGTCGCCGACGGCGTACGGATGCTGGTGGTGCCCGGCTCGGTACGGGTGGCGCTGCAGGCCGTGGAGGAGGGCCTGGACAAGGTCTTCACGGCCGCGGGGGCCGAATGGCGGCACGCGGGCTGCTCGATGTGCCTGGGCATGAACCCCGACCAGCTCGCGCCCGGCGAGCGCTCCGCCTCCACCTCCAACCGCAACTTCGAGGGCCGGCAGGGCAAGGGCGGCCGCACCCACCTGGTCTCGCCCCAGGTGGCCGCCGCGACCGCGGTGACCGGCCACCTGGCCGCGCCCGCCGACCTCACCGACGCCCCCGCGACCACCGGAGTCTGATCAGCCATGGAAGCCTTCACCACGCACACCGGCCGGGCCGTCCCGCTGCGCCGCAGCAACGTGGACACCGACCAGATCATCCCCGCCCACTGGCTGAAGAAGGTCACCCGCGACGGCTTCGAGGACGGCCTCTTCGAGGCCTGGCGCAAGGACCCCGATTTCGTGCTCAACCGGCCGGAGCGCCAGGGCGCCACCGTCCTGGTCGCCGGCCCCGACTTCGGCACCGGTTCCTCGCGCGAGCACGCCGTCTGGGCGCTGCAGAACTACGGCTTCAAGGCCGTCGTCTCCTCCCGCTTCGCCGACATCTTCCGCGGCAACTCGCTCAAGAACGGCCTGCTCACCGTGGTCCTCGAGCAGCGGACCGTGGACGCCCTGTGGGAGCTCACGGAGGCCGACCCGACCGCCGAGATCACCGTTGACCTGCACGATCGCCAAGTCCGCGCCCAGGGTGTGACGGCGGACTTCGAGCTCGACGAGAACGCCCGCTGGCGGCTGCTCAACGGCCTCGACGACATCAGCATCACGCTGCGGAACGAGGCGGACATCGCCGCCTTCGAGGCCCGCCGCCCCGCCCACAAGCCGAGCACCACGCAGGTCTGACCCCCGCGCCGAGCGGCCGGACGGGCCGCGCCCCACCCGATGTACCCCCAATCGTGGACGGTTGGGGGTACATCTGTGTCCGGGTACCGACGGGTCCCCTTTGCCCCCGGATGACCCGAAGGAGCCGTCCCAACTGCCTTGAACTGTAGGCCAGAAGAGGCCGGAAATAGCCTTGCACACAGTGGGTACAGGTATCCTCAGCGGGGCGGTTGAGCAGGGTAGTTACCCCCTGCGGAGGCGACAACTCGCCCCAGATGGCACAATCGGTGCATGGGACGCGACGACCAACTCGAGCTCTACGGGCTCGTCGCGGACCGGCTGAAGGAAGCGCACTCCCGGGTGCGCGCACTGCAAGTCCCGGAGGGCGTACGGATGGCGCTGGCCCGGAAGCTGCTGGTCATTACGGCCGCGGCCAAACACGATCTCGCCGACGCGGCAAGGCGTCTGGAGCGCCTGATGGCGTCCCTCGACGAAGCTGACGAGGGCCGTATCCCCGAAGGCGACTGAGCGGCAAGCCCCAACGGGCCCTCGCGGAACTCCCCGAGGGCCCAGGGCGTTGCGGCACAAGGGTGATTAGCCCGTTTCGTGTTTGATTTGCGGTATATATCTGCCTAACGTGCGAAAAAGCCTGGCGCATTCGCTCAGGCAATGTCTCCGAAGGGGAAGACGTGAACAAGGCGCAGCTCGTGGAAGCGATTGCCGACAAGCTCGGCGGCCGGCAGCAGGCCGCCGACGCGGTCGACGCGGTCCTGGACGCCATCGTCCGTGCCGTGGTCGGCGGTGACCGGGTTTCGGTCACCGGCTTCGGCTCGTTCGAGAAGGTCGACCGCCCCGCGCGGTACGCCCGCAACCCGCAGACCGGGGAGCGCGTGCGGGTCAAGAAGACGTCGGTGCCGCGCTTCCGCGCGGGCCAGGGCTTCAAGGACCTGGTGAGCGGCTCGAAGAAGCTGCCGAAGAACGATGTCGCGGTGAAGAAGGCGCCCAAGGGCAGCCTGACCGGCGGCGCTTCGGCGACGGTCAAGAAGGCCGCGGCCAAGAAGGCCACGACCGCCAAGAAGGCGGCCGCGAAGAAGACCACCGCCTCGTCGGCCGCGAAGAAGACCACGGCCAAGAAGGCCACGCCGGCGAAGAAGGCCACGACGGCGTCCTCGGCGACGAAGAAGGCCACCACCGCCAAGAAGGCGACGCCGGCCAAGAAGGCCACGACGGCGAAGAAGGCGGCGACCCCGGCGAAGAAGGCCGCGACGCCCGCCAAGAAGGCCGCCACCGCCAAGAAGACCGCGGCGAAGAAGGCCCCGGCCAAGAAGGCGACCGCCAAGAAGGCCCCCGCCAAGAAGTCGCCGGCGCGCAAGACCGCCACCGCCAAGAAGACCACCGCCCGCAAGCGCTGACGGCAGGTCCTGGGCACTCACGCGCCGGGCCGGGCTCCCCGTCGGGAGCCCGGCCCGCGGCGTGTGTGGGGCCCGCGGCACCCGGGAACGGGCGCCGCCCCCGTAGGCGCCCCGCGTAAGGGGGCCGAGGTAGGTGCCCCGCGTAAGGGGGCCGAGCGGCTGTCCGCCCCGCCGCTCAGAACGTCTGGAGCGTCACCAGCGTGATCCGGCGGGCCTCGCCCTCGCCGGTCACCTCGATCCGCACCCGCTGCCCCGGGCGCAGCAGCCGCAGCCCGCCCGCGTCGAACGCCGGCGCGTCGAAGGGCACCGGCGTGCCGTCGTCGAGCAGCACACTGCCCGTGCGGGTGTCGGAGTCGTACGTGTACGCGGTCGCCTGCATGCGCAGCAGCCTACTCAGTCCGGGATGAGCAGCCCGGCGGCCGCCGCGGCCGTGTGCGGGCCCACCCCGAGGGCGAGCGCGGCCCGCAGGTCGTCGCCGGTGTCCACGTCCTGGCGTACCGAATCCACACCGGTCAAGGGGAGTTCCACGGCCCCGGACGCCGCGTGCCGGGCCCGGGAATCGCGGCCGAAACGCGGACGCAATTCCGTGCCGGGGGACGCGCACAGCAAGGTGGTGCCGATTCCCGCGGCGTCCGGGAGAAAGGCGCGGGGAAATGCGGCGGCGCTCTCCAGGGCGCGCGCCAATTCACCGGGGCGAAGAGCGGGCAGATCGGCGTTCAGCGCCGCCACGGAAGCGTCGGGCCGGCCCGCGCGCACGGCGGCCGCACCGTGCGCGAGGGCGGCGTTGAGGCCCGCCCCCGGGGTGTCGGGGACGCCCCGGGCGCCGAGGGCGGCCAGGCCGCGGCGGGCGCGGGCGTCGTCCGTGACGACCACCACATCCCGTACCGCGGCGCAGGCCAGGGCGGCCGCCACGGTGTCCTCGGCGAAGGCCAGGGCGAGCGCGGGCCGCAGCGCGTCGCCCGCGGCGGGCGCGAGCCGGCTCTTGGCCCGCGCCAGGGGTTTGAGCGGTATCACCAGGGTCCAGTGCACGGGCGCTCCGTCCTTCGTGTCGGGGCCATTGTGGCGCGTGGGGAGCGGGGCCGCGGGGCCCGGGGTCCGCGAAATGGCCGGTCAGCGGGGTGCCGGGGCGGTGTGGGGGCGGTCGCCGTGGACGGGTGGGCGTACGGTGTTCTCGACAGGACGGCAGCCTGGGGCGACACTTGTGCGGCCGACCAGGCCTATGGAGGAAGGTGTCCGAGTGTCCCGCCGCAGAATCGGCTTCTGGTACCGCTTGGCGGCGGTGATCGCTAAACCGCCGCTGTTGGTTCTGTTCAAGCGGGACTGGCGCGGAATGCAGAACATCCCGGCCGACGGCGGTTTTATCACCGCCGTGAACCACAATTCGTATCTCGACCCGCTGGTGTACGCCCACTTCCAGTACAACACGGGACGGGTTCCGCGTTTCCTCGCCAAGCACGGCCTGTTCAGGAAGGGCTTCGTCGGGGCCGTCATGCGCGGCACCGGGCAGATCCCGGTCTACCGCGAGACGACCAACGCGCTCAGCGCGTTCCGCGCCGCGATCGAGGCCGTCGAGCGCGGCGAGTGCGTCGCCTTCTACCCCGAGGGCACCCTCACCCGCGACCCGGACCTGTGGCCCATGACGGGCAAGACCGGGGTCGCCCGCGTGGCCCTGCAGACCAGGTGCCCGGTGCTCCCCGTCGCCCAGTGGGGCGCCAACCACGTGCTCCCGCCGTACGCGAAGAAGCCCCGCCTGCTGCCGCGCAGGACCCACCACGTCCTGGTCGGCGAACCGGTGGACCTGGACCGCTTCTACGACAAGGAGATGACCCCCGAGCTCCTGAAGGAGGCCACGGAGGCCATCATGGCGGCCATCACCGCGCTCCTGGAGGAGCTGCGCGGCGAGAAGGCCCCGCAGAAGCGTTACGACCCGCGCGAGGCGCGGATCGCGCAGCGGCGCCAGGCGGCGCGGACGGCGCAGCCGGCCGGGGCCGGCCAGGCGCAGCCGTCGGCGGACGCCGCCGCCGACGAGGGCCCCAGCGGCCTTGCGGGGCAGGGAAGTTCGGAGCAGGGACGTCCGGAGGAGAGCAAGTGACCCGAACCCTGAAGGCCGCCGTCTTCGGAACCGGCTCGTGGGGGACGGCCTTCGGCATGGTCCTCGCCGACGCCGGCTGCGACGTCACGCTGTGGGGCCGCCGCGCCGAGCTCGCCGATGCGGTCAACTCCACCCGCACCAACCCGGACTACCTGCCGGGCGTCGAGCTGCCGCGGAACGTGCGCGCCACCACCGACCCCGCCGAGGCCGCCGACGGCGCCGACTTCACCGTGCTCGCCGTGCCCTCGCAGACCCTGCGCGCCAACCTGGCCGCCTGGACGCCGCTGCTCGCGCCCGACACCGTCCTCGTCTCCCTGATGAAGGGCGTCGAGCTCGGCTCCGCCATGCGGATGAGCGAGGTCATCGAGGACGTCACCAAGGCCGCCGCCGAGCGCGTCGCCGTGGTCACCGGGCCCAACCTCGCCCGCGAGATCGCCGCCCGGCAGCCCGCCGCGTCCGTCGTCGCCTGCTGCGACGAGGCCGTCGCCCAGCGCCTCCAGGCCGCCTGCCACACCGCGTACTTCCGGCCGTACACCAACACCGACGTGGTCGGCTGCGAGCTGGGCGGCGCCGTGAAGAACGTCATCGGCCTCGCCGTCGGCATCGCGGACGGCATGGGCCTCGGCGACAACACCAAGGGCTCGCTCATCACGCGCGGCCTCGCCGAGACCACCCGGCTCGGGCTGGCCATGGGCGCCGACCCGCTGACGTTCTCCGGGCTCGCGGGCCTCGGCGACCTGGTGGCCACCTGCTCCTCGCCGCTCTCCCGCAACCACACCTTCGGCACCAACCTCGGCAAGGGCATGACCCTGCAGGAGACCATCGCGGTCACCAAGCAGACCGCCGAGGGCGTCAAGTCCTGCGAGTCCGTGCTGGACCTGGCCCGGCGGCACGGGGTCGACATGCCCATCACGGAGACGGTCGTGGGCATCGTGCACGAGGGGACGCCACCTCCGGTGGCGCTCAAGGAGCTGATGTCCCGGAGCGCCAAGCCGGAACGCTAGGCGCGGTGCGCTGAGCGCTGTGCTCGGGCGGTCCGGAGGGCTGGGGCTGTTCCTTCGCCGCGGGTCGTCCGTGGCTGGCCGCGCAGTTCCCCGCGCCCCTGCGGGCGCTGCCGCGCGTCGTTTTCCGCGCCCCTTCGGGGCACTCCCGGGAGGCGCGGGGGCACTGACGTTGCCTGGGGCACCGGGTACGCTCAACGCGATATGAGCAGCGAGAACCTCCCCCAGCGCCCTGAGCCGAGCCCCGCGTCGGGTTCGGAGCCGTCCCGCAAGCCGCGTGTCGCCGTCGTGTTCGGCGGCCGCAGCTCGGAGCACGGGATCTCCGTCGTCACCGCCGGTGCCGTACTGCGTGCCATCGACCGCACCAAGTACGACGTGCTGCCCATCGGCATCACGGCGGACGGCCGCTGGGCCCTGACCGCCGACGCGCCCGAGCGGATGGCCATCACCGACCGCCAGGTGCCCAACGTCAGCGACCTCGCCGAGTCGGCCGAGGGCGGCGTCGTCCTGCCGCTCGACCCGGCCGACCGCGAAGTCGTCTACAGCGAGCCCGGCTCGGTGCCCAAGGCGCTCGGCGAGGTCGACGTCGTCTTCCCGGTGCTGCACGGCCCGTACGGCGAGGACGGCACCCTCCAGGGCCTCCTCGAACTGTCCGGTGTGCCGTACGTCGGCGCCGGTGTGCTCGCCTCGGCCGTCGGCCAGGACAAGGAGTACATGAAGCGCGTCTTCACCTCCTTCGGGCTGCCCGTCGGGCCGTACCTGGTGATCCGGCCGCGCCAGTGGGAGAACGACGAGAAGGCCGCCCGCGCGCGGATCGCGGACTTCGCGGGCGAGCACGGCTGGCCCCTGTTCATCAAGCCCGCGCGCGCGGGCTCCTCCATCGGCATCTCCAAGGTCGACTCCTTCGACGGCCTCGACGAGGCCATCGCGGAGGCCCGCCGCCACGACCCGAAGGTCATCGTGGAGGCCCTGCTGCGCGGCCGCGAGATCGAGTGCGGGGTCCTGGAGTTCGAGGACGGCCCGCGCGCGAGCGTGCCCGCCGAGATCCCGCCGGTGCAGGCGCACGACTACTACGACTTCGAGGCGAAGTACATCGACTCGACGCCCGGCATCGTGCCCGCCCCGCTCACGCCCGAGGAGACCGCCGAGGTCCAGCGGCTCGCCGTGGAGGCCTTCGAGGCCGCCTCCTGTGAGGGCCTGGTGCGCGCGGACTTCTTCCTCACGGAGGACGGGCGGTTCGTGATCAACGAGATCAACACCATGCCGGGCTTCACGCCCATCTCCATGTACCCGCAGATGTGGGAGAAGAGCGGCGTCGGCTACGCCGAGCTCGTCGACCGCCTGATCGAGGCGGCGCTGCGCCGCTCCACCGGGCTGCGCTAGCGGCGGCACGCAGGGGCGCCCCGCGCGACGCCCTCCGGGGGCGCCGCTACGCGATGCCTGCCCGGGGCGCCCCTATGCGATGCCCTCGGGGATCGTCTTCCTGACGGGGGCGGCGAAGTCCGTGAGCGGACCCACGCCGTCCCCCGTCCGCTCCTCGGGCAGCGTCACCTCGACGTACGCCTTGCGCAGCGTCGTGGTGAAGCGGAACGAGCCGTCCGTCCGCTTCTCCAGGAGCCAGTTCACGCCGTTCACGGTCACGCCGTCGGCCTCGGGGTCGTTCATCCGGGCCGGTCGCTCCACCCCGCAGCGCAGTATGATCGCCGGGTCTCCCCACCCGGCGGTGAGCCGCGACGCCGGCTCGGGGTCCCGGCGGGCCAGGCCGCCCACCGTCCGGGGCAGCCGCGCGTCCAGGTCACGGCACCACGCGGCGGCCTCGGCGCCCGGGGAGGGAACCGCGGCCGTCCCCGCGCCGTCCGTTGAGGAGCAGCCCCCGCATGCGAGCAGCAGTGCGAGGGCGGACAGCCCGGTCGGGGAGCGGAGCCGGCGGGAGACGTTCACCGGCCAAGCGTAGACGGGGGCTACAAGTGCACGACGGGGCAGGTCAGGGTGCGGGTGATCCCGTCCACCTGCTGGACCTTGGCCACCACCATGCGGCCGAGTTCGTCGACCGTGTCGGCCTGGGCGCGCACGATGACATCGTAGGGACCGGTCACGTCCTCGGCCTGGATCACTCCCGGGATCTTGCCGATCAGCTCGGCGACGGTCGACGCCTTGCCGACCTCGGTCTGGATCAGGATGTACGCCTGTACCACGGAACCTCCAGGGCGGCCACGAGGATCATGTGGGGAGAAGGGACGCCACGGTACCGCGTCGCCGCTCGCCACGGGGAGACCCGGGGGAGCCGCGCCGCGCACATCACGGCGGACGGACAACAGAGGTTGACGGTCACGTCGACCGTACCGACGACAGGGACGGCTCGCGACCGCAAGCGGACCGCGGCAGAAGGAGCACTACGCGCATGAAGGGCACCGTCGGCGAGTTGGGGGAGTTCGGGCTCATCAGGGAGCTCACCTCGCGGCTCACCTCCACCCCGGCCGTACGCGTCGGCCCCGGCGACGACGCCGCGGTCGTGGCCGCCCCCGACCGCCGGGTCGTGGCGAGCACCGACATCCTCCTGGAGGGGCGGCACTTCCGCCGCGACTGGTCGACGGCGTACGACGTGGGCCGCAAGGCCGCCGCCCAGAACCTCGCGGACATCGCCGCCATGGGCGCCGTGCCGACCGCGATCCTGCTCGGCCTCGTCGTCCCCGCCGACCTGCCCGCGAGCTGGCCCACGGAGCTGATGGACGGGCTGCGCGACGAGTGCCAGGTGGCGGGCGCCGCCGTCGTGGGCGGCGACGTCGTGCGCGGCGACACCATCACCGTCTCCATCACCGCCCTCGGCGACCTGCGCAACCACGAGCCGGTCACGCGCGCGGGCGCGCAGCCCGGCGACGTCGTCGCCGTCACCGGCTGGCTCGGCTGGTCCGCCGCCGGACACGCCGTGCTCTCCCGCGGCTTCCGCTCGCCGCGCGCCTTCGTGGAGGCCCACCGCAGGCCGGAGCCGCCCTACCACGCGGGTCCTGCGGCCGCCGGGCTCGGCGCCACCGCCATGACCGACGTGAGCGACGGCCTCATCGCCGACCTCGGCCACATCGCCGACGCCAGCAAGGTGCGCATCGACGTCCGCTCCGGCGACGTGGACGTGCCCTCCCAGATGAACGACATCGCCCAGGCCGTCGGCATCGACCCGCTCCAGTGGGTCCTCAACGGCGGCGAGGACCACGCCATCGTCGCGACGTTCCCGCAGGACGTGAAGCTGCCCGCCCGCTGGAAGGTCATCGGCGAGGTCCTCAACCCCTCGGCGATGCCCCAGGTGACCGTCGACGGCGCGCCGTGGACCAGCAAGGGCTGGGACCACTTCGGCGACAACGGGGGCCACGACTGATGGCGCCCGGCACCCCGGCCCGGACCGCGCCTGTCCGGGTGCTCACCGTCGCCGGCTCCGACTCCGGCGGCGGCGCGGGCATCCAGGCCGACCTGAAGACCATGCTCGCCCTCGGCACCCACGGCATGAGCGTGCTGACCGCCGTGACCGCGCAGAACTCCCTGGGCGTGCAGGGGGCCTGGGAGCTGCCCGTGGCGGCCGTGCGCGCCCAGTACCGCAGCGTCGTCGACGACATCGGCGTCCAGGCCGTGAAGACCGGCATGCTCGCCTCCGCCGAACTGGTCGAGGCGGTCGCGGAGTTGCTGGCCGGTACCGACGCCCCCGCCGTCGTCGACCCCGTCGGCGTCTCCAAGCACGGCGACGCGCTGCTCGCGGCCTCCGCCCTCGACTCCGTCCGTACGAAGCTGCTGCCCGTCGCCACGGTCGCGACCCCGAACCTGGACGAGGTCGCGCAGCTCACCGGGGTGCGCGTCCGGTCCGAGGACGACATGCGCCGGGCGGCCGGGGCCGTCCTCGCGTACGGCCCCGCGTGGGTGGTGATCAAGGGCGGCCACCTGCCCGGCGGGCACGAGGCCGTGGACCTGCTCACCGACGGCTCCGAGGAGCACTGGCTGCGCTCCCCGCGCCACGACAACCGGCACACCCACGGCACCGGCTGCACCCTGGCCAGCGCCCTCGCGGCCGGTCTCGCACGGGGACGGTCCGTGCCGGAGGCCACGCGGGCCGCCAAGGAGTACGTCACCGGGGCGATCGCCGCCGGGTTCGCGCTGGGCGGCGGCATCGGCCCGGTCGATCACGCCTGGCGCTTCAGGGACGGCACTCCGGACACCGCGCCCGCGCCGTAACCGGGGTAGTCCTTCAGCACGATCCCGTCGGCCGCGCGCTCCGTGAGGCGCTTGAAGAACCCCGCGAGGAAGCGGGAGCTGAGCATCCGGTACGCCCGGTCGCGGCTGCGGATCCTCCGCTCCGTCGGTGGCGCCAGGAACGGGCCCGCGTTGCCCGAGATCTTCTGGCAGCCCTTCGCGTAGTCGCGCACCTCGGCCTCGTACGCCGCGAACGCCGTGGCGTGGTCCCCGCCCGCCACGGCCAGCTCACCCGCGAGCACGTACGCGCACACCAGGGCCGTCCCCGTGCCCAGGCCGCCCATCGTGGCGCCGTAACCGGCGTCCCCCAGGAGCACGACGCGGCCCTGGGAGAGCCGGTCCACGTGGATCTGCGCGATCGCGTCGAAGTACAGGTCGTCGGCGTCCTCCAGGGCCCGCAGGACGTGCGGCGTGTACGTCCAGGGCACGTCGGCGAACCGCTCGGCGAGGATCGCCCTCTGCTCCTCGGGGTCGTGCCGGTCGTACGACAGCTCCTCGGACCGGAACACCAGGAACGCGCCGCCCCGCTCCGGGTGACCGTCCTGGTTGCTGACGCCGATCATGCGGCCGGGGACGGTGCACATCCGCGCACTGCGGCGCAGGCCCGCGACGTTGGGCATGGCGAAGCCCGCCACGTAGTACCCGAGGTGGCGCAGGTGGCGGGACTCGTCGCCGAGGGCGAGGCGGCGGGTGTGCGAGTGCAGGCCGTCCGCGCCGACGACGAGGTCGAAGCGGCGGGGCGCGCCGCGCCCGAAGGCGACGTCGACGCCGCCGGAGTGCTGCCGCAGCTCCGCCACGGAGTCCCCGAAGACGTACTCCACGTGGTCCTTCGTGCGCTCGTACATGATCTTCGACAGGTCGGTGCGGGAGATCTCCACGTCGCCGCTCATCAGGAAGGCGGGCAGGTCCACCTTCTCCCGGTCGTCGACGTCGACGAGGGTCTGGCGGCCCATGTGCGTGCGGTGGCGGCCCACCTCCTCCCAGATGCCCATGCGCTCCAGGACGGTGCGGTGGACGCGGCCCCGGAAGTCGACCGCGAAGCCGCCCTCGCGCAGGGCGGGCGCCTTCTCCACGACGGTGACGCGGGCCCCGTAGCGGGCCAGCCAGAGGGCGAGCGCGGGGCCCGCGACACTGGCGCCGGAGATCAGGACGGAGAGGTGGGACAGGGGCTCGGCGGTGTGCGCTGCGGTGGTCATGGGCCGAGTTTCACGGGGACCGCTTACCGGGGGCTTACCGTCGGCGTACCAGGGCTTACCGTCGGCGCACCGGGCTCGGCGTCGGTGTACCCGGGCGCACCGGCGGGGCTCGCCCGGCTACGCCCGCAGGGCCGCCGCCCGCTCCCCGCGGCCCCGCGCGAAGGCCTTCTCGTAGGCCGCCGGGGACAGCCGCGCCCGCACCGCGCGGACGAGAGGAGCCACGTCGGGGTCGTCCGCGATCAGCGTGCCGCGCAGGCCCGCGGCGGCGCCCAGGAGCCGGGCGGCGTCCTCGGGCCGCTCGGCGACGGCGGCAAGGGCCTCGGCCGCCTCGGCCTGTTCGCCGAAGCCGGTGTGGGTGTGGGGGTCGGTGCCGGTGCCGGACCCGCTGCCAATGCCAGTACGGGTACGAGTACGAGCACGGGTACTGGTACTGGTACTGGTACTGGTACGAGCAGCGGTACCGGTACCGCTGCCAGGGACCGGCACCGGCGGAGCGTCCGCCGGGGCGAGGGCCTGGTCCCGGGCCTGTGCGAACCACTCGGCGGCCTCGTCCGCGCGGCCCTCGGCGAGCGCGGCGCGGCCGAGCCCGATGAGGATCCGCGCGGTCTCGGCCACGCTGAACCAGTTCGCGGCGCACATCTCCAGGGCCTCCTCGTAGCACCCACGCGCGCGGGCCGGCTCGCCGCGCAGCCGGGCCACGTCACCGAGGCCGCGCAGCGTGGTCGCCACCTTGTCGCGCACCCCGGAGGCACGGGCGAGCTCCCCGGACAGCCGGTAGTGCTCGGCGGCCTCCTCCAGGGCGCCGCCGTGCAGCAGGACCGCCGCGCGCCGGCACAGCAGGTCACCGGTCTCCTCCGGGGCGGCCAGCTCCCGCACGTGCGCGAGCCCCTCGTCGAGCAGCGCGAGGGCGCGCCGCCGCTCGCCGCGCCAGTCGGCGTACATGGCCAGCGGGTCCAGGCAGTTGGCCATGCCCCAGCGGTCGCCCGTGGCCCGGAAGGCGGCGAGGGCCCGCGCGAAGGCCGCCTCCGAGGTGCCGAGCCGCCCCGCCAACTGCTCCTGGAAACCGCGCCCGAGATCCAGCAGGGCCCGCCCCCAGGGGTGCCCGTCGAGCTGCGCCCGGACCCGGCCCTCAGGACCCTGCCGCGGCCCGCCCGCGAGCGACCACAGCACGATCAGGAACGGCAGCCGCAGCGGCCTCTCCAGGGAGGCGAGGAGGCCCTCCGCGCGCGCGAGCCGCTCCGGCTCCGCCGGGTCGTCGCCGTCCCCCGCGGCCGTGTTGAGCAGGCACAGCACGTACTCCTCCACCAGCCCGTCCGGCGCCTCGTCCCCGACGGCGGCGAGCAGTTCGGCGGCCAGCGGCGCCCGCTGCCCGGCCCGGCCGCGCAGCCGCCAGTACCAGGACAGGGCGGCCGTCAGCCGCAGCCCCGCGCGCGGGTCGGTGCGCACGAGGTGGCGCAGGGCCGCCTCCAGGTTGCCGTGGTCGGCGGCGAAACGCTCCAGCCACGCCACCTGCCCGGCGCCGTGCAGCCGCGGCGCGCCCTCCTCGGCGTACCGCAGGAAGTACGCGGCGTGCGCGGCCCGCAGCGCGTCCTCCTCGCCCGCGTCGGCGAGCCGCCGGGCGCAGAACGCGCGGATGGTCTCCAGCATCCGGTAGCGCCCCCCGACCGTCTCGACGAACGACTTCTCCACGAGCGAGGCCAGCAGGTCCTCCGGGTGCGGCACCCTGCACACCGCCTCGACCGCGGCGGGCGTCGCCCCGCCCGGGAACACCGTCAGGCGCCGGGCCAGCTCCCGCTCCGCGCCGTCGAGCAGGTCCCAGCTCCACTCGACCACGGCGTGCAGCGTGCGGTGCCGGGGCGCCTTCGTGCGGTCCCCGCGCGACAGGAGCCGGAACCGGTCGTCCAGGCGGGCCGCCAGCTCGTCCAGGGTGAGGGTGCGCAGCCGGGCGGCGGCCAGCTCGATGGCGAGGGGCAGGCCGTCCAGCGCGGCGCAGACGGAGCCGACGAGCGCGGCCCGCTCCGGGAGGGCCGCCTGGTCCGCGAAGTCCGGACGGACCGCCGCGGCCCGCTCCCCGAAGAGCCGGGCCGCGGGCGCGGCGGCGAGCGGCGGCACCGGGCACAGCGCCTCCCCGGTGATCCCGAGCGCCTCCCGGCTCGTGGCGAGGACCCGGACGCCGGGGTGCACGCCGAGCAGCAGCGCCGTGGTGCGGGCCGCGTCGTCCATCACGTGCTCGCAGTTGTCCAGGACCAGCAGCAGCTCGCGGCCCTCCAGCGCGGCCAGGAGCCGCTCCGTGGCATCGCCCCCGCGCGCGGGGGCGTGGAAGCCGTCCCGCACGCCCAGGGCACCGAGTACGGCGTCCGCCACCCGCGACCCGCCGGCGAGCGGCGCCAGCTCCACGAAGCACACGTCTCCCACCCCGGCGACCTCCCGGGCCGCCTCCACGGCGAGGCGCGTCTTGCCCGCGCCGCCCGGCCCGGTGAGCGTCACCAGCCGGCACCCGGCGAGCAGGTCACGGACGCGGGCGAGTTCCCCGGCGCGGCCCACGAGCGGCGTCAGCGGCACCGGGACGGCGGGCCGCCGCGCGGGCTCCGCGCCCCGCAGCAGCTCCAGGTGGAGCGCGGCCAGCTCTGCCGACGGGTCGGCGCCCAGCTCGCGCGCGAGCACGCCCCGGGCCTGCGCGAACACCGCGAGCGCCTCGGCCGCCCTGCCGCCCGCGTGCAGGGCCCGCATGAGCTGCCCGTACAGGCGCTCGCTCAGCGGCTGCGCGGCGAGCAGCTCCCGCAGCTCCGGTACGAGGCCGGGGCCGCCCCCGGTCGCGAGGTCGGCGTCGATCCGGTCCTGGACGGCGGCCAGCCGCAGCTCCTCGAGCCGGGTGCGCGGCGCGGGGGAGCCGGGCAGGTCGGCGAGCGCGGTGCCCCGCCACAGGCCCAGGGCCTCGCGCAGCAGGGCGGCGGCCCGCTCGGGGGACCCGGCGGCCAGGGCCTCCCGACCCTCGCGGGCCAGGCGCTCGAAGCGGTGGGCGTCGACGTCCTCGGGGCGGACCACCAGCCGGTACCCGCAGGGCGTGGCCTCGATGTCCACGCCGAGGCGCGTGCGCAGCCGCGACACCTGGGACTGCAAGGCGTTCGCCGCCCCCGCGGGCGGCCGCTCGCCGTAGAGGCCGTCGGTCAGGCGCGCGACGGAGACGGCGCGGCCGGCGTCCAGGAGGAGCAGGGTGAGCAGCGCCCGGGGACGCGGGCCACCCGGGTCGACGGGTTCACCGCCGGGGGCGCGTACGTCCAGGGGGCCGAGGATGCCGAACCGCATGGGCCGGATTCTGGCAGGCGGGGCCACCGGGCCGCGGGGCCGGGTGGGCGGGCGTACGGACGGGTCCGGGCGCGCGAAAAAGCCGGTCCCCGAGGGGACCGGCTTCTCCGGTAACCGGCCAGGTGGCCGCGCAGAACGTGCGTCAGCGCGAGACCTTGCCGGCCTTGATGCACGAGGTGCAGGCGTTGAGCCGCTTCGGCGTCCCGCCGACCACGGCACGCACGCGCTGGATGTTCGGGTTCCAGCGACGAGGCGTACGGCGGTGCGAGTGCGAGATGTTGTTGCCGAAGCCCGGCCCCTTGCCGCAGACATCGCAGTTGGCAGCCACGGGTCACTCCAAAGACTTCAGATGCACTTACGGTTAAACCCGGCATGCCGGGATCAGAGCGAATGATCTGGGTGGCGGTGCCAGGGGAATGTCCCGATGAGATCGGGCAACCGGAGCAGCATACAACGACCGCTTCGGTACAACGAAACTACCATGACCGAGGCGGAGCCCGCCCCGGCCACCCCTCCTGACCCGGGTCTACGCTGCGTCCCATCCCGCCGTCCAGGCCGTTCGGACGCTATCTAGGAGGCGACAGTTGCCGCAGAACCTCGACGCGGTCGCGCTCCGCGCCTGGAGCGCACTGGCTCTTGAGGCGCTCGGACAGGCCCGCGAGGAGATCGACGCGATCAACGTCTACCCGGTCGCGGACGCGGACACCGGCACCAACCTCTACCTGACCATGGAGTCGGCGACCCAGGCCGTCGACGCCGTCTTCGCGGGCCACGAGCCCGGCGAGCCCACCCTCACCGAGGCGGTGCGGGCCCTCGCGCACGGGGCGCTGATCGGGGCCCGCGGCAACTCGGGGACCATCCTCGCGCAGTTGCTGCGCGGGATGGCACAGGTGCTGGCCGACGACGAGGGTGACGCGTCTCACGCCGACGGGGAGCGCCTGGCGCGGGCGCTGGAGCGCGCGGCCCGCTCCGCCTATCAGGCGGTCGCCCGGCCCGTGGAGGGGACCGTCCTGACGGTCGCCGGGGCGGCGGCCGAGGCGGCCTCGGCCGGGCGGCCGGCGGCCGACTGCGGCACGGTGGCGCGCGCGGCCTACGACGGCGCCTGCGCGGCCCTGGCGGCCACCCCCGGCCAGCTCCCGGTGCTCGGCCGGGCGGGCGTGGTGGACGCCGGCGGGCAGGGGCTCGTGGCGGTCCTGGGGGCCCTGGTGGCGGCGCTGTCCGGCGAGACGGTGCGGCCCTGGAGCGCGCACGCCCGGGCGAGTGCCGCGGCGCGCTCCACGGCGGCCGCGCCGACCCCCTGGAGCCCGTCGAGCACGCCCCCCGTCTCCCTGGCGGCCGGACCCCTGGGCACCGCGGCCCCCCAGGAGCGCGCGAAACCCCAGGGGCGTACCGGACCCCAGAAGCACACGAAGGCCCAGGGGCACGCGGAAGCCCAACAGCACACGGAACCCCAGGGGCACACGGAACTCGAGGAGTGCGCGGAATTCATCGAGTGCCTGGAGCCCCAGGTGCCCCCGGAACTGCGAGAGCCGCCGGAGCCGCGGGAGCACCCGGAGTCGCGGGAGGGCGCGGACGCGGCCGCCGAACACGCCGACGGCGGCGGACCGGCCTTCGAGGTGATCTACCTCCTGGAGGCGGACGACACCGCCGTCGCCCGGCTGCGGACGCGGCTGGACGCGCTCGGCGACTCCCTCGTCGTCGTCGGCGGCGACGGGCTGTGGAACGTCCACGTCCACGTGGACGACGCGGGCGCGGCCGTCGAGGCGGGCGTCGAGGCGGGCCGGCCGTACCGCATCCGCATCACGCACTTCGGCGCGGGCGACGCGCACACCACCCGTGCCCCGCGGCCCCCGCGCGAGCGCGCGCAGCGCGGCATCGTGGCCGTCGTACGAGGTGAGGGCCTCGCGGGCCTGTACGCGGAGGCGGGCGCGACCACGGTGCCCACGCGCGCGGGGGAGCCGCCCGCGAGCGGCGAGCTCGTCGACGCGGTCCGGCGCGCGCACGCCCGCGAGGTCGTGCTGCTGCCGAACGGCGCCGAGCTGCGGCACACCGCGGCGGCCGCCGCGGAGCAGGCCCGCTCCGAGGGCGTGCGCGTCGCCCTGATCCCCACCCGCTCCCCGGTCCAGGGCATCGCCGCGCTCGCCGTGCACGAGCCGGACCGCCGCTTCGACGAGGACGTCGTCGCGATGACGTCGGCCGCCGGGGCCACCCGGTACGCCGAGCTGGCCGTCGCCGAGCGGCAGTCCTGGACGACGGCGGGCATCTGCCAGGCCGGGGACGTCCTCGGCCTGATCGACGGCGACGTCGCGGTGATCGGTACGGAGATCGCGGCGACCGCCGAGGCCGTCCTCGACCGGATGCTGGCCGCCGGGGGCGAGATGGTCACGCTGGTGCTGGGCGAGGAGGTGTCCGACGAGGTGGCGGAGCGCCTCCAGAAGCACGTACGCGACGGCCACCTGGCCGTGGACACGGTCCTCTACCGGGGCGGCCCCCAGTCGGCCCTCCTCCTCATCGGCGTGGAGTGACGCCCGCCCCGCGAGGCCAGGACCCGGACTGTCGGTGCCGTGGTGTGCAATGGACCTCGTGCACGCGCTCCAAGAACCGCTGAAGAACGCCCTCGGCCAAGCCACCGCCAAGGTCATGGCCGAGCACCTCGGTCTGCACACGGTGGGCGACCTGCTCCACCACTACCCCCGGCGGTACGCCGAGCGGGGCGAGCTGACCCACCTCTCCGACCTGCCCCTGGACGAGCACGTCACGGTCGTGGCGCAGGTCGCCGACGCCCGCATCCTGAAGTTCAACGGCGGCCGCGGCCAGCGGCTCGAGGTCACGATCACCGACGGCAGCGGCCGGCTCCAGCTCGTCTTCTTCGGCCGCGGCATCCACAAGCCGCACAAGGACCTGCTCCCGGGCACCCGCGCGATGTTCGCGGGCAAGGTCTCCGTCTTCAACCGCAAGACGCAGCTCGCCCACCCGGCGTACGAACTGCTGCGGGCCGACGGGGAGTCCGCCGCCGAGGCGGTCGACTCCTGGGCGGGCGCCCTGATCCCGATCTACCCGGCCACCGCGAAGCTGGAGTCCTGGAAGATCGCCAAGTCGATCGACGCGGTGCTGCCCAGCGCCCGCGAGGCGCTCGACCCGCTGCCGCCGAGCCTGCGCGAGGGCCGCGGCCTCATCCCCCTGCCCGAGGCCCTCCTCAAGATCCACCGGCCGCACTCGAAGGCCGACATCGCCACCGCGCGCGACCGCCTGAAGTGGGACGAGGCCTTCGTCCTCCAGGTCGCCCTGGCCCGGCGCCGCTTCGCGGACACGCAACTGCCCGCCGTCGCCCGCAGGCCCCGTCCGGACGGCCTCCTGACCGCCTTCGACGCCAAGCTGCCCTTCGAGCTCACGGACGGCCAGCGCCGCGTCTCCGAGGAGATCTTCACCGACCTGGCGACGGAGCACCCCATGCACCGCCTCCTCCAGGGCGAGGTCGGATCGGGCAAGACCATGGTCGCCCTGCGCGCCATGCTCGCCGTCGTGGACGCCGGGGGACAGGCCGCGATGCTCGCGCCCACCGAGGTGCTCGCCCAGCAGCACCACCGGTCGATCACGGAGATGATGGGCGAGCTGGCCGAGGGGGGCCTGCTCGGTGGTGCCGAGCACGCCACCAGGGTCACGCTGCTCACCGGCTCCATGGGCACGGCGGCCCGGCGGCAGGCGCTGCTCGACCTCGCCACGGGCGAGGCCGGGATCGTCATCGGGACGCACGCGCTGATCGAGGACAAGGTGCAGTTCCACGACCTGGGCCTGGTCGTCGTCGACGAGCAGCACCGCTTCGGCGTGGAGCAGCGCGACGCCCTGCGCGGCAAGGGCAAGCAGCCGCCGCACCTCCTGGTGATGACGGCCACGCCCATCCCGCGCACGGTCGCCATGACGGTCTTCGGCGACCTGGAGACGTCCGTGCTCGACCAGCTCCCCGCCGGGCGCTCGCCCATCTCCAGCCACGTGGTGCCCGCGCAGGACAAGCCGCACTTCCTCGCCCGCGCCTGGGAGCGCGTCCGCGAGGAGGTGGAGAACGGCCACCAGGCGTACGTGGTCTGCCCCCGCATCGGCGACGACCTCGGGGACGAGGGGGACCAGCCCAAGAAGGGGAAGAAGCCCGCCGCCGATGACGAGGCCGACAAGCGCCCGCCCCTGGCCGTCCTGGACGTCGCCGAGCAGCTCGCCCAGGGGCCCCTCCAAGGCCTGAGGGTCGAGGTCCTGCACGGCAGGATGCAGCCCGACGACAAGGACGCGGTGATGCGCCGCTTCGCCGCGGGGGAGACCCACGTCCTGGTCGCCACCACGGTGATCGAGGTGGGCGTGAACGTCCCGAACGCCACGGCGATGGTGATCATGGACGCCGACCGCTTCGGCGTCTCCCAGCTCCACCAGCTCCGCGGCCGCGTCGGCCGCGGCTCCGCGCCGGGCCTGTGCCTGCTGGTCACCGACGCCCCGGAGGCCGCCCCCGCCCGCGCCCGCCTGGGCGCGGTGGCGTCCACCCTGGACGGCTTCGAGCTCTCCCGCATCGACCTGGAGCAGCGCCGCGAGGGCGACGTCCTCGGCCAGGCCCAGTCCGGCGTCCGCTCCTCGCTGCGGATGCTCGCCGTCATCGACGACGAGGAGATCATCGCGGCGGCCCGCGAGGAGGCCACCGCCGTGGTCACCCGCGACCCCGACCTGGAGCACCTGCCGGAGCTCCGCACGGCCCTGGCCGCCCTCCTGGACGAGGAGCGCGAGCAGTACCTCGACAAGGGCTGACGGCGGGAAGCACGGAGCGGGAAGGGCCGCGAAGGCCCGACGCACGGATACGGAGGGGGAAGCGCCGCGCAGGGCCGGGACGGGCCGACAGGGGACGACGCGGGAGTACGGCATATCGTGAGGACACGCCCCCCTCCCAGCCGAAGGACACAGAGACCCAGATGACCCGCGTGATCGCCGGCACGGCCGGCGGGCGCCGCCTGTCCGTCCCGCCGGGCACGGGCACCCGGCCCACGTCGGACCGCGCCCGCGAAGGCCTGTTCTCCACCTGGCAGGCCCTGCAGGGCACGCTCGACGGCGCCCGCGTCCTCGACCTGTACGCGGGCTCCGGAGCCGTCGGCCTCGAAGCGCTCTCCCGGGGCGCCGCGCACGCCCTGCTCGTCGAGGCCGACGCCCGCGCGGTGCGCACCATCCGTGACAACGTCCGGTCGATCGGCCTGCCCGGCGCCGAGGTCAGAGCGGGCAAAGCCGCCCAGATCATCCGGGAGGCCACCCCTACCGCCCCCTACGACCTGGCCTTCCTCGACCCCCCCTATGCGGTGGCCGACGACGATCTTCGGGAGATCCTGCTCACACTCCGCTCGACGGGCTGGCTCGCGGACGACGCGCTCGTCACCGTTGAACGCAGTACGAGGGGCGGAGTCTTCGGCTGGCCGGACGGGTTCGAGGGGCTTCGGTCCCGTCGCTACGGCGAAGGCACGTTTTGGTACGGTCGCGCCGCCTCTACGTGCGACGAACAAAGAATCGCGCCATGACCCGACCGGAGAGCGAGGGACTTCCGTTGCGCCGCGCCGTCTGTCCGGGGTCGTTCGACCCCATCACCAATGGACACCTGGACATCATCGCCCGCGCCTCCAAGCTGTACGACGTCGTACACGTCGCGGTGATGATCAACCAGTCGAAGAAGGGCCTCTTCGAGATCGAGGAGCGCATCGACCTGATCCGCCAGGTCACCGCTGAGTTCGGCAACGTCCAGGTCGAGTCGTTCCACGGCCTGCTGGTCGACTTCTGCAAGGAGCGCGACATCCCGGCCATCGTCAAGGGCCTGCGCGCGGTCAGCGACTTCGACTACGAACTCCAGATGGCCCAGATGAACAACGGTCTCTCCGGCGTCGAGACGCTGTTCGTGCCCACCAACCCCGCCTACAGCTTCCTGTCCTCCTCGCTGGTCAAGGAGGTCGCGGCCTGGGGTGGCGACATCGGGCACCTCGTTCCCCCGGTCGTGCTGGAAGCCCTCAACAAGCGCCTCGGCAAGGGCTGATCAAGGGCTACAGTCGTCCCGTCCTTCTCCCAACCCCGTAGAGAGTGGCGAGCCCGCGGTGGACGTGCAGAAGAAGATCGACGAGATCGTCGAGGCGGTCGGCAGCGCCAAGTCCATGCCCATGTCCGCCTCGTGCGTGGTCAACCGCGCCCAGCTCCTGTCGATGCTCGAGGACGTGCGCCAGGCCCTGCCGGGCTCCCTCGCCCAGGCCCAGGAGCTGATCGGCGGCCGCGAGCAGCTCGTCGAGCAGGCCCGGCAGGAGGCGGAGCGCATCATCGAGTCCGCGCACGCCCAGCGCGGGGCGCTGATCTCCGACACGGAGGTCGCCCGGCGCTCCCAGGGCGAGGCCGACCGCATCCTCGCCGAGGCCCGCCGGCAGGCCGACGAGATCCGTGCCGAGGCCGACGACTACGTGGACTCCAAGCTCGCCAACTTCGAGGTGGTCCTCACCAAGACCCTCGGCTCCGTCGGCCGCGGCCGCGAGAAGCTCCTCGGCGCCGCCCCGGACCCCGGCCGGCACGGCTACGACCCCGAGCTCGACGACGCCCCCGAGCGCAGCCACGACCCGGAGACGCTGCGCCGCGACGCCGACGCGTACGTGGACGCCAAGCTCGGCGCCATCGAGGCCGTCCTCGCCAAGACCCTGGACGCCGTCGGCCGCGGCCGCCAGAAGCTCCACGGCCGCGCCCCCGCCGACGAGCTGGGCGAGCTCGGCGCGAGCGCCGCCGGCGAGCACGCGGGCCACACCTCCGACGCCGACTACCTCGCGGACCTCGCCGAGACCCCCGAGCCGCCCCGGCCCGCGACCGCCGCCGGAACCCCGGCCGCCCCCCGCGTCCCCGCCCAGGAGCCGTACGCCCCGCCGCGCCCCGACCACCAGCCGGACCCCTACGCCTACGACCAGCACGGGTCGTACGGACAGCGGGACCAGTACGGGCAGCAGGACGGGTACGGCGGGCCGGACGCGTACGCCTACCAGCAGCCGTACGGCCAGCAGGACCCGTACGGCTACCCCCAGGACCCGTACGCGTACCCGCAGCAGGAGTACGCCCCCCAGGTCCCGCAGCAGCAGCCCCCGCAGCAGCCCTCCCCGCAGCCGCACGGCTACGGCCGGCAGGGCACCGCGCCCGCCGTGCTCGACGAGACGAGTCTCTTCGACACCACGATGATCAGCGCGGAGCAGCTCCGCCAGTACGAACAGGGCCGCTGACCCGGTCCCCGCGGGGGCCGGGGACCGGATTGGGCCGAGAGCGAAAGGTCCAGTATCCTGGCTCTTCGGTCGCGCGTATCCCCGCGATCCGGGCTGCCCGCTCCCGTCGCCTCCCGGCGGCGTCCGTGCGGCGGCCTCCTTGCCAGTCCCCTGGATCTCGAAAGCAGGAACAGCCCTGAGTACGCGCCTCGACCACCGCAACCCCCTCGTGTTCGACACGCACGAGCTGGGCCGGCGTCCCGGTGCCCTGCAGCGGCTGACCCGCACCGTCGACGCTCCCGGCGCCCCGGCGCCGTTCGGTGTCGAAGGTGTCGTCGGCGTGCCGGAGGGCGCGCCGGTGGAGCTGGAGATCCGCCTCGAGTCGGTCATGGAAGGGGTGCTTGTCACAGGCACCGCCCGTGCGTCGGCCGTGGGGGAGTGCGTAAGGTGTCTGGAGCCGGTCGAGCTCGCGCTCGACGCGGAGTTCCAGGAGATGTTCTCGTACCCTGACGCCGACGACCGGGGCCGCGCAGCGGAACCGGCCGACGACGCCGAGGACGACGAGGACAGGCTCTTCATCGAGGACGGCATGTTCGACCTCGAGCCCGTGCTGCGGGACGCGGTGGTGCTCGCACTGCCGATGCAGCCGGTGTGCCAGGAAGACTGTCCGGGCCTGTGCTCCGAGTGCGGAGTGCGGCTCGCGGACGACCCGGACCACCACCATGACGCCGTCGACATCCGTTGGGCGGCACTGCAGGGACTCGCCGAATCCGTCAAGGGCGGCGAGAAGGACGAGATGAGCGGCGCCGAAGCGGAAGCGGGCGTCGACGAGAAGCAGGAGAAGTAGCCGTGGCTGTTCCGAAGCGGAAGATGTCGCGCAGCAACACGCGCCACCGCCGGTCGCAGTGGAAGGCTGCGGTCCCCACCCTGGTTTCGTGTGAGCGTTGCCAGGAGCCGAAGCTGCAGCACATCGCGTGCCCCGCTTGCGGCACCTACAACAAGCGCCAGGTCCTCGAGGTCTGAGCGGCTGGTGAGAGGCGCTGTGTCTAGCCCTAAGAAGGCGGAAGACGCCACGATGGCAGACAGCAACAACGCGGCCTCGTCCCACACGCTTCTGGAAGGGCGGCTCGGGTATCAGCTCGAGTCCGCCCTTCTGGTGCGTGCGCTCACCCACCGTTCCTACGCGTACGAGAACGGCGGTCTGCCGACGAACGAGCGCCTGGAGTTCCTCGGGGACTCCGTCCTCGGCCTCGTCGTCACGGACACGCTGTACCGCACCCACCCCGACCTGCCCGAAGGCCAACTGGCCAAGCTGCGGGCCGCGGTGGTCAACTCGCGTGCGCTGGCGGAGGTGGGCCGCGGCCTCGACCTGGGCTCCTTCATCCGGCTCGGCCGGGGCGAAGAGGGCACGGGCGGCCGGGACAAGGCCTCCATCCTCGCCGACACCCTCGAAGCGGTGATCGGCGCGGTGTACCTGGACCAGGGCCTCGACGCGGCGAGCGAGCTGGTGCACCGGCTCTTCGACCCGCTGATCGAGAAGTCCTCGAACCTCGGTGCCGGCCTGGACTGGAAGACCAGCCTCCAGGAGCTGACCGCGACGGAGAACCTCGGCGTGCCCGAGTACCTCGTCACGGAGAGCGGCCCGGACCACGAGAAGACCTTCACTGCTGCCGCCCGCGTCGGAGGCGTCTCGTACGGCACCGGCACCGGCCGCAGCAAGAAGGAGGCGGAGCAGCAGGCCGCCGAGTCCGCGTGGCGTGCCATCCGCGCCGCCGCGGACGAGCGCGCCAAGGCCGCCGAGGCCCCCGCCTCGCCGTCCCCGGACGCGGCTTCCGCCTGACGACCCCGCTGTACGCGCACCCCCGCCGGACCCGGTCCGGCGGGGGTGCGCGTATGCCCGCGCGGTACGCTGCCGGGGACCTTCACGCCCGCCCCACCGGAGGAGTCCCGTGCCCGAGCTGCCCGAGGTCGAGGTCGTGCGCCGGGGGCTCGCGCGCTGGGTGGCGCACCGGACCGTCGCCGACGTGGAGGTCCTGCACCCCCGTGCCGTACGGCGGCACATAGCGGGCGCGGACGACTTCGCGCACCGCCTCAAGGGCCACCGCATCGGCACCCCGAGCCGCCGCGGCAAGTACCTGTGGCTGCCGGTCGAGGACACCGGCACCGCCGTCCTCGCCCACCTCGGCATGAGCGGGCAGCTCCTGGTCAAGACCGGGCAGGCCCCGGACGAGAAGCACCTGAGGATCCGGGTCCGCTTCGCCGACACCGTGGGCACCGAGCTGCGCTTCGTCGACCAGCGCACCTTCGGCGGACTCTCGCTGCACGACACCGCGCCGGACGGCCTGCCCGACGTCATCGCGCACATCGCCCGCGACCCGCTGGACGAGCGCTTCGACGCCGACGCCTTCCACACGGCGCTGCGCCGCAGCCGTACGACGATCAAGCGGGCGCTGCTCAACCAGTCGCTGATCAGCGGCGTCGGCAACATCTACGCCGACGAGGCGCTCTGGCGCGCCCGGCTCCACTACGAGCGCCCCACCGCCACCTTCACGCGCCCGCGCACCATGGAACTCCTCGGCCACGTACGGGACGTGATGAACGCGGCCCTCGCCGTCGGCGGCACCAGCTTCGACAGCCTCTACGTGAACGTGAACGGGGAGTCCGGCTACTTCGACCGGTCCCTCGACGCGTACGGGCGCGAGGGCGAGCCGTGCCGCCGGTGCGGGACCCTCATGCGGCGGCGGCCCTGGATGAACCGCTCCAGCTACTTCTGCCCGCGCTGTCAGCGCCCGCCGAAGCCCTCGCGGCTGTCGTAGGCCCGCTGCGCCTCGATGACGGCGTCCTGGGCGCTCTCCACGCACTCGATCAGGGCCAGCAACCGCCCGGCGACCCGCTGCCCGAGCGGGGTGAGCCGGTAGTCCACGCGCGGCGGGTTGGTGGGCCGCGCGTCGCGGTGCACCAGGCCGTCCCGCTCCAGCGCGTGCAGCGTCTGCGACAGCATCTTCTCGCTCACGCCGTCCACCCGGCGGCGCAGTTCGTTGAACCGGAACGTGCCGTCGTGCAGCGCGCCGAGCGTCAGCGCGCCCCAGCGCCCCGTGACGTGTTCGAGCGTGGCGCGCGAGGGACAGTTCCGGGCGAAGACGTCGTACGCCAGGTCGGCACCGGAGGCGGCGCGGTCCGTGGCGGCTGGTGCGGTGGAGTCCATACCACGAGCGTACTCCTGTGCAGCGCTACCCCAAGGATTGCGCTAACCAAAAGTTAGTGCTTTCCTTGATGCAGCGGTGAGCGGCCGTGTCCCCGCCGCCGTACCCGAGCACGCCCGTTCACCAGAGGAGCACTGCCATGTCCAGCCCCGTCGTCGCGATCGCCTACCACTCCGGCTACGGCCACACCGCCGTCGTCGCCGAAGCCGTCCGCACCGGCGCCGAGGAGGCGGGCGCCACCGTCCACCTGGTCAAGGTCGACGAGATCACCGAGGCCCAGTGGGAGCTCCTGGACGCCGCCGACGCGATCGTCTTCGGCTCGCCCACCTACATGGGCACCGCGTCGGGCGCCTTCCACGTCTTCGCGGAGGCCTCGTCCAAGCGCTGGTTCACCCGCGCCTGGCAGGACAAGATCGCCGCGGGCTTCACCAACTCCGCCTCCAAGAGCGGCGACAAGCTGCACACCCTGCAGTACTTCCAGACGCTGGCCGCGCAGCAGGGCATGCACTGGGTGAACCTCGGCCTGCTCCCCGGCTGGAACTCCAGCGAGGGCTCCGAGCACGACCTCAACCGCCTCGGCTTCTTCTCCGGCGCCGCCGCCCAGACCAACTCCGACGAGGGCCCCGAGGCCGTGCACAAGGCGGACATCGCCACGGCCGAGCACCTGGGCCGCCGCGTCACCGAGACCGCCCGCGTCCTCACCGCGGGCCGCGCGGCCGTGGCGGCCTGACCCCCGGACCGGAGGCCTGCTGGCGCGGCCCGTCGCGAAGGGCGCTCAGAACCCGAAGTCCTGCGTCCACCACGGGCCGCCCGGGGCGAAGTGGGCGCCGACCCCGAGGGTCTTGTAGTCGCAGTTGAGGATGTTCGCCCGGTGGCCGGGGCTGTTCATCCAGGCGTCCATCACGGCCCGGGCGTCGGCCTGGCCGCGGGCGATGTTCTCGCCGCCGAGGTCCTTGATCCCGGCCTTCTCGGCGCGGTCCCACGGGGTCGCGCCGTCCGGGTCGGTGTGGGCGAAGAACCCGCGTGCGGCCATGTCCGCGCTGAAGGCCTCGGCGAGCGCGGCGAGCCGGTCGTCCGCGCGCACCGGGCGGCAGCCCGCCTTGGCCCGCTCCTCGTTCACGAGCGCCAGCACCTGGGCCTCGGCCGAGCTGTCGCCCACCGGCGGCTCCGGCGTGGCGGCGGGCGGCGTGGGCTCCGGCGCCCGGGTGCGCGACGGCGCGGGCGTCCTCGGTTGCTCCGCCTCGGGCTCGTCGCGGCCGGCCCGGTCGCCGCCGCCCTCCCGCGGCTGCTCCTCGGACGGCCGGACCGTCGGCTTCCGCGAGGGCGCCGCGGACGGCTCGCCACTCGTCGCCGAGGGCGTCGGAGCCGGGGCCTCGGCGCGGCCGGTGCCCGGCGTCGGCGACGGGCCGCGCTCGGCGCCCCCGGTGTCGCCGCCCTGCGGGCCCAGGCCGACGGGGGAGCTGGTGGAGCGGATGGCGCCGGTGTCGTCACCCCCGCCGAAGGAGAAGGTGTCCCCGCCGGGCAGCAGCCCCGAGGCGACCGCGACGGCCCCCATGGCGACGGCGGCGGACACCCCGAGCAGCCCGGTGCGCACCGGCGCGGCGGGGCGTCCCCCGCGGCGGTGCGAGCGCGACCGGGGCCGGGCCCCGGCGCCGGAGGCCGCCCCGGCCTCGGGGTTCGCGGGCAGGGCGTCGGACGCGTACGGGGCCGCAGGGGTGCCGGACGGGTTCGCGTGACCGGCCCGGCCGGTGGCGGCGCGGCCGGCGGCGGAGCGTCGGTGGCGTCCCATCTCCTGGCCTTTCGTCGAGACGCCCGGTCGAGGTGCCCCGGCGTCGTCCTGACGGTGCGCGTGACGGGCCCGTACGGGTGAGTCACGCCGAGTCGCGACTGTACGCGATGGCACAAGGGGGCGAAGTGCCTCCTGTGCAATTGGCCGGTTAGCGTGCACCCCATGAACGACGAAGTCCGGCTCACCGCCTGGGTGCGGGGCCGAGTGCAGGGCGTGGGATTCCGCTGGTTCACGCGGGCCAAGGCCCTGGAGATCGGCGGCCTGTGTGGTTTTGCTCTCAATCTCGACGACGGCCGCGTGCAGGTCGTCGCGGAGGGTGGCCGCGCGGGCTGCCAGAGCCTCCTCGACTGGCTCCGGGAGGGCGACACACCCGGCCGCGTCGACGGTGTGACTGAGATCTGGGACACGCCCCGCGGCGGCTACGAGTCGTTCGCGATTCGCTGACGCGGGGTCCCGCGGCCCCCCGGACCCGGTGGTCCGCCTGGGGCCGGGGTGCCCGCGCGGGACGGAAAAGGCCTGGTGGTTGCCAAGAAGCCCGAGCCGTGGCAGGCTCCCGTGACAAGGATGATCTCCACACCCCCAGGGGCCCGCAGGAGAGACGCCGCAGCGGGTCCGACCGCCGTGCGCCCCCGGGTTCCCCGTCAATACGGGGTGTGATCGTGTTGACCGTCAAACTTTTTGGTGAGACGCTGGAAGCCCCGCGCACCCTCGCTGTTTGGCATGTGAGAACGGCCAAGCAAGACCAGCAAGAACCAAAGAGTGCCAAGCACCGCGGGCGCGATTCCCTCACGACCCACACCGATTCGGTCGGTCACTCAGTGTGGAGGACCAACAATCATGGCAAAGGCGCTTCTCGGTTACGTCGGCGGCAGCGACCCGCGACTTCTCGCCGAGATGCGACGGCTCCAGCAGCGCGTCCAGGACCTGGAATCCGAGCTCGTCAGGATCCAGGCGGAGAACGACGCGCTGACGGCTGCCGCTTCTCACGAATCGCTCCTGGAGAGCATCGACGTACCCCAGGCGGAGCCTGCGCTCACCTGATCCACGCCAGCCCGGGCGCCGGCGCTTCGTGCGGACATCCGACGTACCCCCGTAACGCTGTTCGTACGCGGGGTCCGGCACGGCCGGTCGCCCGGCACGCGTGGTCGAGCTGCCCGTAACCACCGCTTGACCAAAGATCCGAGAACGATCCGAGATCCGTGGATCAGAGGATCTGCCCAGGGGGATCCGCACCAGGGATCTCCCAGAAAGATCTGCACCAGAGATTCGCAAGGGACGCTTCGGCGTCCCTTCTTTCTTGCCCTCACCCGGGTCCGCCGCCCGGACTTCGCCGCCCGGACTTCGCCGCCCGGACCCCGTAGTCCGGGCTCCGCCGCCCGGCCTCCATCGCACCCGGTCGTCGGGAGAACGTCACCGCTCCGACCCCGCGGCGGTGCCTTTCCTCAACTCTGATGTGCCCTGCACCTTCCTCCGTGAAACGGCCCGCGCCGTCCCTCGGCGAACCAGCGGTGAAAGGTAGAGTCCAGCGGCGTGCACCTCAAGGCCCTGACACTGCGTGGTTTCAAGTCCTTCGCGTCCGCCACGACGCTGAAGTTCGAGCCGGGCATCACCTGCGTCGTCGGACCGAACGGTTCCGGCAAGTCCAACGTGGTGGACGCGCTGAGCTGGGTCATGGGCGAGCAGGGCGCCAAGTCGCTGCGCGGCGGCAAGATGGAGGACGTCATCTTCGCGGGCACCACGGGCCGCCCGCCGCTCGGCCGCGCCGAGGTCTCCCTCACCATCGACAACTCCGACGGGGCGCTGCCCATCGAGTACGCCGAGGTCACCATCACGCGGATCATGTTCCGCAACGGCGGCAGCGAGTACCAGATCAACGGTGACACCTGCCGGCTGCTCGACATCCAGGAGCTGCTCTCCGACTCCGGCATCGGGCGCGAGATGCACGTCATCGTCGGCCAGGGTCAGCTCGACTCCGTCCTGCACGCCGACCCCATGGGCCGCCGCGCCTTCATCGAGGAGGCCGCCGGCGTCCTCAAGCACCGCAAGCGCAAGGAGAAGGCGCTGCGGAAGCTCGACGCGATGCAGGCCAACCTTTCCCGCGTCCAGGACCTCACCGACGAGCTGCGCCGCCAGCTCAAGCCGCTCGGCCGGCAGGCCGCGGTCGCCCGCCGCGCCGCCGTCATCCAGGCCGACCTGCGCGACGCGCGGCTGCGGCTGCTCGCCGACGACCTGGTCACCCTGCGCGCGGCCCTGAACGCCGAGGTCGCCGACGAGGCCGCGCTCAAGGCGCGCAAGGACGCCGCCGAGGCCGAGCTGAAGGCGGCCCTGCTCCGCGAGGGCCACCTGGAGGACGAGGTGCGCCGGCTGACGCCGCGCCTCCAGCGGGCCCAGCAGACCTGGTACGAGCTCTCCCAGCTCGCCGAGCGGGTGCGCGGCACCATCTCCCTCGCCGACGCCCGGGTGACCAGCGCCACCTCCGCTCCCCCCGAGGAGCGGCGCGGCCGCGACCCCGAGGACCTGGAGCGCGAGGCCGCCCGCGTCCGCGAGCAGGAGGCCGAACTGGAGGCCGCCCTGGAGGCCGCGCAGCACGCCCTGGACGACACCGTCGCGCACCGCGCCGACCTGGAGCGCGAGCTCGCGGCCGAGGAGCGGCGCCTGCGGGACGTGGCACGGGCCATCGCCGACCGGCGCGAGGGCCTCGCCCGGCTCGGCGGCCAGGTCAACGCGGCGCGCTCGCGGGCCGCCTCCGCGCAGGCCGAGATCGACCGGCTGGCGGCGGCACGCGACGAGGCCCAGGAGCGGGCGGTCGCCGCGCGGGAGGAGTACGAGCAGCTCAAGGCCGAGGTCGACGGCCTCGACGCGGGCGACGCCGAGCTGGCCGAGCGGCACGAGGAGGCCAGGCGGGAGTTCGCCGGCGCCGAGGCCGCGCTGACGGCGGCCCGCGAGGCGGCCACCGCCGCCGAGCGCGAGCGGGCCGCCGTGGCCGCCCGGCGCGAGGCGCTCGCGCTCGGGCTGCGCCGCAAGGACGGCACGGGCGCGCTGCTCGCCGCCAAGGAGCAGCTCACCGGCGTGCTCGGCCCCGCCGCCGAGCTCCTGACCGTGGCGCCGGGCTACGAGGTGCCGGTGGCGGCGGCCTTCGGCGCGGCCGCGGACGCCGTCGCCGTGACCACCCCCGCCGGTGCCGCGGAAGCGATCCGCCTGCTGCGCAAGCAGGACGCGGGCCGCGCCGCCCTGCTGCTGGCGGGCGCCCTCGACGACGCGGACGGCGTACGCGGGGAAGCGGGGGGCGCCCCGGGGACCGCCGGGGGAGGGGAGGGCGGGCCGCCGCGCGCCGCCGACCTCGTGCGCGGCCCCGCCGAACTGTTGCCCGCCGTGCGCCGGCTGCTGCGCGGCATCGTGGTCGTCGCCACCCTGGAGGACGCCGAGGACCTGGTGTACGCGCACCCGGAGCTGACCGCCGTCACCGCCGAGGGCGACCTGCTCGGGGCGCACTTCGCCCAGGGCGGGTCCGCGGGCGCGCCCAGCCTCCTCGAAGTACAGGCCTCGGTGGACGAGGCCGCCGCCGAGCTGGAGGAGCTGGGCGCCCGGTGCGAGGAGCTGGCGCGGGAGCAGGAGCGGGCCCAGGAGCGGCGGGCCCGGTGCGCGGCGCGCGTCGAGGAGCTGGGGGAGCGGCGGCGCGCCGCCGACCGGGAGAAGTCGGCCGTGGCGCAGCGGCTCGGCAGCCTCGCGGGCCAGGCGCGGGGCGCCGCCGGTGAGGCCGAGCGGTCCGCCGCGGCCGCGGCCCGGGCGCAGGAGGCCCTGGAGAAGGCGCGGGCGGAGGTCGAGGAGCTGGCGGAGCGGCTCGCGGTCGCCGAGGAGGCGCCCGCCGATGAGGAGCCGGACACGGGCGTCCGCGACCGGCTCGCCGCCGACGGCGCCAACGCGCGCCAGACCGAGATGGAGGCCCGCCTCCAGGTCCGTACGCACGAGGAGCGGGTCAAGGGGCTCGCCGGGCGCGCCGACTCCCTGGACCGGGCCGCCCGTGCCGAGCGGGAGGCCCGCGCGCGGGCCGAGCGGCGCCGGGCCCGGCTGCGGCACGAGGCCGCCGTCGCCGGGGCCGTGGCGGCCGGGGCCCGCGGGCTGCTGGCGCACGTCGAGGTGTCGCTCGCCCGGGCGGACGAGGAGCGGGCCTCCGCCGAGCGGGCCAGGGAGGCGCGGGAGCGGGAACTGGCCGCCGCACGGAACCACGGGCGCGAGCTGAAGGCGGAACTCGACAAACTGACGGATTCAGTTCACCGGGGCGAGGTACTAGGAGCGGAGAAGCGGCTGCGGATCGAGCAGCTGGAGACCAAGGCCCTGGAGGAGCTCGGTGTGGAACCGGCGGGACTCGTCGCGGAGTACGGGCCCGACCAGCTCGTGCCGCCCTCGCCCCCCGCCGAGGGCGAGGAGCTGCCGGAGGACCCTGAGCACCCGCGCAACCAGCCCAGGCCGTACGACCGCGCCGAGCAGGAGAAGCGGCTGCGGTCAGCCGAACGGGCGTACCAGCGGCTCGGGAAGGTCAACCCGCTCGCTCTGGAGGAGTTCGCGGCGCTGGAGGAGCGCCACCAGTTCCTCAGCGAGCAGCTGGAGGACCTGAAGAAGACCCGCGCCGACCTGCTCCAGGTGGTGAAGGAGGTGGACCAGCGCGTCGAGCAGGTCTTCACCGAGGCCTACCGGGACACGGCCCGGGAGTTCGAGGGTGTCTTCAGCAGGCTCTTCCCCGGCGGCGAGGGACGGCTGATCCTGACCGACCCCGACGACATGCTCGCCACCGGCGTCGACGTCGAGGCCCGGCCGCCCGGCAAGAAGGTCAAGCGCCTCTCGCTGCTCTCCGGCGGCGAGCGCTCCCTGACGGCCGTGGCGCTGCTGGTGTCGATCTTCAAGGCGCGGCCCAGCCCGTTCTACGTGATGGACGAGGTCGAGGCGGCGCTGGACGACACCAACCTCCAGCGGCTCATCCGCATCATGCAGGAGCTCCAGGAGGCCTCGCAGCTCATCGTGATCACGCACCAGAAGCGCACGATGGAGGTCGCGGACGCGCTGTACGGCGTCTCGATGCAGGGCGACGGCGTCTCGAAGGTGATCAGCCAGCGGCTGCGCTAGCCGTGCGGCCGGTGGCTCCACCGGTCACGTACGGCCCGCCGCGGGCGGCCGGTCGCCGGGCGGTCGTCGCGGGCCCTCGCGGAGCCCTGCCGTCCTCTTTTCTTGATCAACTTCAATCAGCTTCAAGCCTTGAACTCAAACCGTAACCAGCGACGATTCAATTGGTTCACATCGAACTATTGACTTCGAAACTTGAAGGCATAGTCTCTGCAACGTTGCTTTTACCTTCAGGTGGTGGGCGACGTGAAGTTGTGCGCCACTTGAAGAACTCGCCCCCACCCCGGCAGCGACGCCGGTGGCCCGAGGAGTACACGTGACCAGCACGCAGGCGCCGACACCACCCGCCAGAGATGCCCACCCGGACCATCTCGGCCATGTCATCTTCATCACGGCGGCAGCCGCGATGGGCGGCTTCCTCTTCGGCTACGACAGCTCCGTGATCAACGGCGCCACCGTGGCCATCCAGCACCGCTTCGACGTGGACGCCGACACGCTCGGCTGGATCATCGCCACCGCGCTGCTCGGCTGCGCCGTCGGTGCCGCCGTCGCCGGCCGGCTCGCGGACCGCATCGGCCGCATCCGCGTCATGCAGATCGCCGCCGCGCTCTTCGCGGCCAGCGCCGTCGGCTCGGCCCTGCCCTTCGCGGCCTGGGACCTCACCATGTGGCGGCTGATCGGCGGCATCGGCATCGGCATGGCCTCCGTGATCGGCCCGGCCTACATCGCCGAGGTCGCGCCGCCCGCGTACCGGGGCCGTCTCGCCTCCTTCCAGCAGGCCGCCATCGTCATCGGCATCGCCGTGTCGCAGCTGGTCAACTGGGGCATCCTCAACATGGCCGACGGCGACCAGCGCGGCAAGCTCGCCGGCCTGGAGGCCTGGCAGTGGATGCTCGGCGTCATGGTCGTCCCGGCGCTCCTCTACGGCCTGCTGTCCTTCGCCATCCCCGAGTCGCCGCGCTTCCTGATCTCCGCCGGCCGCCGTACCGAGGCCCGCAAGGTGCTCGCCGAGGTCGAGGGCACGCACATCGACCTGGACGCCCGCGTCGACGAGATCGAGCGGGGCATGCACAGGGAGCACAAGTCGACGTTCAGGGACCTGCTCGGCGGCCGCTTCGGCTTCCTGCCGATCATCTGGATCGGCATCGGGCTCTCGGTCTTCCAGCAGCTCGTCGGCATCAACGTGATCTTCTACTACTCGAACCAGCTCTGGCAGTCCATCGGCAAGGACCCCTCCAGCTCGTTCCTGTACTCCTTCGAGACCTCGATCGTGAACATCGTCGGTACGGTGATCGCGATGGTCCTGGTCGACCGCATCGGCCGCAAGCCGCTGGCCCTGATCGGCTCCGCGGGCATGGCGGCGGCGCTGTTCACCATGGCCTGGGCGTTCTCCTACCGCACCGGCTCCGGTGACGACGTGTCGCTGCCGCACGCCCAGGGCCTGACCGCGATCATCGCGGCCAACGCGTTCGTGCTGTTCTTCGCCTTCTCCTGGGGCGTCATCGTCTGGGTGCTCCTCGGCGAGATCTTCCCCAACCGCATCCGCGCCGCCGGTCTGGGCGTGGCCGCCTCCGCCCAGTGGCTCGCCAACTTCGCGATCACCAAGACCTTCCCGAGCATGTCCGAGTGGTCGCTGAGCGGCTCGTACATCATCTACGGCGCCTTCGCGGCCCTCTCGATCCCCTTCGTCCTGAAGTTCGTCAAGGAGACGAAGGGCAAGACCCTGGAGGAGATGGGCTAAGTCCCCGCTGCCCCCTCCTCCTGCGGGAAGCTGCCCCGGCTCACGGTTTGTCCGTGAGCCGGGGCAGTACGTCTTCCGCGAACAGCCGCAGGCTCCGCCAGCCCTCCTCGACGGGCATCCCGCCCACCAGCGGGTGCAGCACGAGGCCGGTGGCGCCGCCCGCCGCGTACGCCACGCACTCGTCCGGAGTCACCATCCGGTAGACGCCCTCCGCGCGCAGCTCCGCCACCGTCGTGGCCGCCGACTTCACGGCCGAGCGGACGCCGTCCCGCTGCCAGGAGGCGTAGGTGCGCGCCTCGTGCAGGACGTGCTCGCCGTACACGGCCCAGGCGCGGTCGGGGTCCTCGGCGAGGTGCAGCAGCGGGGTCACGGCGTCCGGCATCATCGTCCACCCCTCCGTGCCGTACTCCGCCCGCCTCTGCTCGTAGTACGCCGCCAGCTCCGGCAGGTGCGCGCTCGGGAAGAACGGCAGGCCGAGCCGGGCCGCGCGCCGGGCCGCCGCCTTCGACGAGCCGCCGACCAGGAGGGGCGGGTGGGGCCGCGTCCCCGGGCGCGGGGTGACCCGTACCGCGCGCCCCCGGAACGTGAACTCCTCGCCGGTCCAGGCCCGCAGCAGGGTCTCCAGGAGCTCGTCCTGCAGGGCCCCGCGCCGCTTCCAGTCGACGCCGAAGGCCGCGTACTCCTCGGGCCGGTAGCCGATCCCCGCCACCGTCACCAGGCGGCCGCCGCTGAGCAGGTCGAGCACGGCGATGTCCTCGGCCAGGCGCAAGGGGTCGTACAGCGGGCCGATGGCGGCCGAGACGGTCACCGTGAGGCGCCGGGTCGCGCCGAGGACCGCGCCGGCGAAGGCGAACGGCGACGGCATCCAGTTGTCGGCGACGCCGTGGTGCTCCTCGGTCTGCACGGTGGTGACACCGCGCTCGTCGGCGTACGCGGCCATCTCCAGGGCCGCCCGGTAGCGCGCGCCGAGCGCGTCCGGCTCGGGGTCGACGAGGTTGAGGCGTACGACTGTGACGGGCATGCCAAACGTCCCCCTTCACCGGACCCGCCGGGACGGCGGGCCCCTCTCGGCGAAGGGGGACGCTAGCTGACGCAGTGTCAGATGAACAGGCTCCGCGGCCGGGGAGGCCCCTCAGGCCTTGGTGGCGGCCAGCTCGGTGCCGTCCTCGCCCTTGGCGGCCGCGCCCGCGGGCCCGGCGGCCGCGGCCTGCCCGGCCACCGGCTCACGCGGCAGCACCGCGTACAGCGCGGCGGCGACCAGGATGGTGACGAGCCAGCCGAGGCCGTTGCGCCCGATCCAGGACGTGGCGAGCGGGCCGCTGAACCAGTCGACCTTGGTGAAGAGCAGCCCCACCACGAGCGCGACGCCCCAGGCGGTCATGGCCTGCCAGGCGAAGCCCGCCTTGTACCAGTAGGCGCTGGTGCGCTTGGTGTCCATCAGGGCGGCGCCGTCGTAGGTCTTCCGGCGCAGCATGTCGATGCCGAAGACGCCGATCCAGGCCGAGAACGCCACCGCGAGCAGCGTGAGGAAGGAGATGAACGAGCCCATGAAGCTGGTGGCCACGTTCATCAGGAGGTAGCCGAAGATCAGGCTGATGATCGCGTTCACGCTGACGGCCCACGCGCGCGGGACCTTGATGCCGAGGGTCATCGCCGTGAAGCCGGCCGAGTACATCGACATCGAGTTGATCAGCAGCATGCCGATCAGCGCCATGATCAGGTACGGCACCGCGATCCACTTCGGCAGCAGGTCGCCGAGGAACGCCACCGGGTCCTGCGCGGAGGACAGGCTCGGCGTGGACACGGCCATGACGGCGCCCATCAGGACCATGGGCACCACGACGATGGCGGCTCCGCCGACCGCGTGGCCGACCAGCGGCTTGTTCGGCGCCGTGCGCGGCAGGTACCGGGTGAAGTCCGGGCCGGTGGGCACCCAGCTGATGCCGCCCGCGGCGATCGTGCCGATGCCCGCGATCATCATCGCGGTGGAGCCCGCGGGCTGGTCGAAGACCTCGGACCAGTCGGTGTTCGTCAGCAGGTAGACGAGGACCAGGACGCTGAACGCGCCGAAGAGGTACGTCGACCACTGGCTGCACACCTGCAGCACCTTGCGGCCGAGACCCGAGATCAGGAACGTGGCGGCGACGAAGGCGAGCAGCGTGACGACCTTCAGGGCCGTGTTCTGCTTCACCCCGAAGCAGATGTCCAGGACGGTGAGGATCGCGTACGCGCCCGTCACCGCGTTGATGGTCTCCCAGCCCCAGCGCGCGACCCAGATCAGCGAGCCGGGGAAGAGGTTCCCGCGCTGGCCGAAGACCGCACGCGAGAGGGTCATGCCCGGCGAGCCGCCGCGCTTGCCCGCGATGGAGACCAGGCCGACGAGGCCGTAGCTCAGGACGGGGGAGACGAGGGCGACGACCAGGACCTGCCAGAAGTTCAGCCGGTTCGAGACGATGAGGCCCGCGCCCATGGTGAGCAGCAGAACGCTGATGTTGGCGGCCACCCAGGTGGGGAACAGCTCGCGGGTCCTGCCGTGGCGCTCGGAGTCGGGGACCGGCTCGAGACCGCGGGTCTCCAGGGCGCCTTCGTGTTCGGCGGTTTCGGCGGTGGTGCTCATGAGGGGGAGTTCCGTGCCTCTCGCTCGGCGTGCGTCGACGTCGTCGCGCGCCGGTGGGGATTTTCAACCAGATGAATCAGGGGGACTCTACGCGCGTTGACGCGGCCTCTTCCATCGTACTTTAGTCCGAGTAATCACCGCTAGTGGCCTATGTCCCTTGGAGGAAAACACAAGGGGGCTCCCCAGGAGGGCCATGACTGATACTGGGTGAGTTATGGAAATCGTCATCCTCGCTGTAGTCATCGCCGTCGTCGTGGTCGGCGCGATCGGCGGGCTGGTCGTCGGCAGCCGCAAGAAGAAGCGGCTCCCGCCGGCCAAGGCCCCGTCGAGCACGCCCACCATCACCCGCCCCCCGGCCGAGCCGCACGTCGGCGACGAGGCCGAGACGCCCCACGACGAGCCGCGCCGCACGATCGAGGAGGTGGACCTGCCGGTCGCCGAGCCGTCGGCGTCCGCGCCCGTCGTCGTCGAGCCTCCCGCCCCCGAGGCCCCGCCGGCTCCCGAGATCGAGACCCCCGAGCCCACCGCGGGCCGGCTGGTGCGGCTGCGCACCCGCCTGTCCCGCTCGCAGAACGCGCTCGGCAAGGGTTTGCTGACCCTGCTCTCCCGCGAGCACCTCGACGAGGACACCTGGGAGGAGATCGAGGACACCCTCCTCACCGCCGACGTCGGCGTCGCCCCCACCCAGGAGCTCGTCGAGCGCCTGCGCGAGCGCGTCCGCGTGCTCGGCACCCGCACCCCGGAGGAGTTGCGCACCCTGCTGCGCGAGGAGCTCCTCGCGCTCGTCGGCACGGACGTCGACCGCGCCGTGAAGACCGAGTCCGGCCTGGAGACCCCGGGCATCGTGATGGTCGTCGGCGTCAACGGCACCGGCAAGACCACCACCACCGGCAAGCTCGCCCGCGTCCTCGTCGCCGACGGCAGGTCCGTGGTCCTCGGCGCCGCCGACACCTTCCGCGCCGCCGCCGCCGACCAGTTGCAGACCTGGGGCGAGCGCGTGGGCGCCCGCACCGTGCGCGGACCCGAGGGCGGCGACCCCGCCTCCATCGCCTTCGACGCCGTGAAGGAAGGCATCGCCGACGGTGCCGACGTCGTCCTCATCGACACCGCGGGCCGCCTGCACACCAAGACCGGCCTCATGGACGAGCTCGGCAAGGTCAAGCGCGTCGTCGAGAAGCACGCGCCGCTCGACGAGGTGCTCCTGGTCCTGGACGCCACGACCGGACAGAACGGCCTGGTGCAGGCCCGCGTCTTCGCCGAGGTCGTGGACATCACCGGCATCGTCCTCACCAAGCTCGACGGCACCGCCAAGGGCGGCATCGTCGTCGCCGTCCAGCGCGAACTGGGCGTCCCGGTGAAGCTGGTGGGCCTCGGCGAGGGCGCCGACGACCTGGCCCCCTTCGAGCCGGAGGCCTTCGTCGATGCGCTTATCGGCGACTGAGGCGGGCCGGAACGGCCGCACCGCAGTACGCCGACGGACCGGTGCGACACCGTGCCGGTACGGAGTGCGCCGCGTCGGTACGCGCGGCGGCAGAAGGGCCCCGCACCCGGGGGCAGCCGGGGCGGGGCCCTTCCGTGTGCGGCGCCCCGGCGCGCGGACGGTGTGCCCCGGCGCGCGGAGGGCGTGCTCCGGCGCGTCGTAGCGTCACGCGGGCGAGCGGTGCGCCACGTACGCCAGCGTGCCGACGAGCAGACGGGCGTGCGGGGGGCTCGTGGCGGAGTCCGGGTCGGGGGCGCGCAGCCAGCGGACCGGGCCGAGGCCGCCGCGGTCGGAGGGCGGCGCGGTGATGTGGCTGCCCGGGCCGAGGGCGCCCAGGTCCAGGTCCGCGTCGTCCCAGCCCATGCGGTAGAGCAGGCGGGGCAGTTCGGCCGCGGCGCCCGGCGCGACGAAGAAGTGCGCGCGCCCCTCGGGCGTGGCCGCCACCGGGCCGAGGGGCAGGCCCATCCGCTCCAGCCGCACCAGCGCGCGGCGCCCGGCGGCCTCCGCGACCTCGATGACGTCGAACGCGCGGCCCACCGGAAGCATCACCGCGGCCCCCGGGAACTCCCCCCAGGCGTCGATCACCTTGTCGAGCGTGGCCCCGGCCGGGACCTCCGGGGCGAAGTCCAGCGGGTGGGCCCCGGGGGCCGGGCAGCCGGCCGCGCCGCAGGAGCAGCGCCCGTCCTGGGCGCGGGCCCCGGGCACCACGGCCCAGCCCCACAGGCCCGTGTACTCGGCGACGGCGGTGCAGTCGGACGCGGCACCCCGGCCCCGCCGCCGCACCGCGGCGCGCGGCTCCCTGGCGTCCTTGGTGTCCCTCGCGCCCCTGGGCTCTTTGGCCTCTTTGGCCTCTTTCACTTCTTTGGCCTCGTCGGTCCGGCCGGCGTCCCGCTCGCGCGGGCCGTCCGCCGCCTTTTCCCCGACCCCCCGCCGCGTTTCAGAATCCTTGGTTCCGCGGTCACCGGAACGGGGCTCTTTGGTCCCCCGGATGCCGCCGATCGTGAAGCCCATGCCCCCTCCAACGGGTCGAGTGCGCCGTGGTTACGTGACGGAAACAGATCATGACTCTGCGTTCCGGAACTGCCTTACGCTGTGCGCGTTGTCGTGCTGTCGTACGTGCTGTCGTGCGGTCGCTCTGTCGCTCTGCGGTGAAGCCCTGCTGCCGCTCTGCGGTGAGGCCGTGCTGCCGCGAAGCAGGCGGTGAGGCCGTCGTGCGTCCCTGTGCGTCGGTCCGCGTGCAGCCGGTTCCTGTGCGTCGGTCCCTGGGTGTCGGTCCTCGTGCGTCGGTCCGCGTGCGTTCTTCTCGGGGCGTCGTCCGGATGCCTCAAGCCGACTTTCGCTGACTTCCGCCGACTTCCGTCGCCGCATGCTGACGGCGCTCGGGGGATTGGGGGGTCGTGTGCCCCGCGTCCCGCGCCCCTGCATGCTCCGCTCCGCCCACTCACGGTTGGTATGTGTCAAGTGAATCGCGTGCGGCGGCCCGGGAGTTCATTCGAAGGGGTGGCGAATGGTGGCGTTTCCGCGAACGCCCTCGCCGGAGGGGTGATCGTAGGATTACTTTCAGTACATGGAGCGCGAGCGGTGTGCGCTCGTGGGTATGCCGGAGGCAAGTCGGCTTCCCGTTCGAAGGGTGAGGTTCTCCGGACGGAGGGCCGCGAGGCGCGGCATCCTGTTAAAGCTTTACCTGGGACCGCGTACAAGTGTCTTGAGGGATGGGGGCGTTCCAGTGGGCGGCAGTAGCGGTGGCGGTGCGAACGCCGAGAAGCGCCCCAATGAGATGCTCAGCTCCTGGTTCGTGCGCAGCGGCTGGTCGAAGGGCGAGCTGGCGCGCCAAGTGAACCGCAGAGCACGCCAGTTGGGCGCGCATCACATCTCCACGGACACCTCGCGCGTCCGTCGCTGGCTCGACGGCGAGAACCCGCGCGAACCCATCCCGCGCATCCTCTCCGAGCTGTTCTCCGAGCGGTTCGGCTGCGTCGTCGCCGTCGAGGACCTGGGGCTGCGCGCCGCCCACCAGTCGCCCTCGGTCGCCGGCGTCGACCTGCCCTGGACCGGGCCCCAGACGGTCGCGCTCATCAGCGAGTTCAGCCGCAGCGACCTGATGCTCGCCCGGCGCGGCTTCCTCGGCACCTCGCTCGCGCTGGCCGCGGGCCCCGCCCTCATCGAGCCCATGCAGCGCTGGCTGGTGCCCGGCCCCTCCACGGCCCAGGTGGTCGCCGAGCCCGAGCCGCAGCAGCTCCCCGCGCGCCGCCCCGGCCGCCTGTCCAAACCGGAGCTGGAGCTGCTGGAGTCCACCACGGTGATGTTCCGCCAGTGGGACGCCCAGTGCGGCGGCGGCCTGCGCCGCAAGGCCGTCGTCGGCCAGCTCCACGAGGTCACCGACCTGCTCCAGGAGCCCCAGCCCGAGGCCACCTCCAAACGCCTGTTCCGGGTCGCCGGTGAACTGGCCGAGCTGGCCGGCTGGATGAGCTACGACGTGGGGCTCCAGCCCACCGCCCAGAAGTACTTCGTCCTCGCGCTGCACGCCGCGAAGGAAGCGGGCGAGAAGGCCCTCGGCTCGTACGTCCTCTCCAGCATGAGCCGCCAGATGATCCACCTCGGCCGGCCCGACGACGCCCTGGAACTCATCCACCTCGCCCAGTACGGCAGCCGCGACTGCGCCAGCCCCCGCACCCAGGCCATGCTGTATGCGATGGAGGCCCGCGCCTACGCCGGGATGGGGCAGCCCGGCCGCTGCAAACGGGCGGTCCGCATGGCCGAGGACACCTTCGTCGACGCGGAGGACTGGGACGAGCCCGAGCCGGACTGGATCCGGTTCTTCTCCGAGGCCGAGCTCAACGGCGAGAACGCCCACTCCTTCCGCGACCTCGCCTACGTGGCAGGCCGCAGCCCCACCTACGCCTCGCTCGCCGAGCCCGTCATGCAGCGCGCCGTCGAGCTGTTCGGCAAGGACGCCGAGCACCAGCGCTCGTACGCGCTCAACCTCATCGGCATGGCCACCGTGCACCTGCTCCAGAAGGAGCCCGAGCAGAGCGTGGTCCTGGCCAAGGGCGCCCTGGACATCGCCAAGAAGGTGCGCTCCGAGCGCGTCAACACCCGGCTGCGCAAGACCGTCGACAACGCCCTGCGCGACTTCGGCGACGTCCCGGAGGTCGTCCAGTTCACCGAGCTGCTCGCCCAGGAGATGCCGGAAACCGCGGAGGCCGTCTGACGGACCCGGGCCCCGCACCCCAGACCCCGGCCGCGGCAGCCCATCCCGAACAGCCCGACTCGGCTCCTCCACGCCAGGTCACCCGGATGGCACCGCGGCCGGACCGCTTCCCGTGCCCGAATCGGCGCCGCTCCCGCGCAGGCGGTTGACCGCCGCCGCGGTTGCCCGGGCGACGGCCGGGGTTCCGGGTTCCGGGAACGTACGTTCCTTCGCCCGGCCCTGGGGCGCCGTTCATGCACGCGTAACACGCCCGACCTCTTCGTCACTGGCGCGAAACATCGAGCGGTACTGGCCGAAACCGCGCTGCGCCAACCTCGTGCCGCATCACCGGCCCACCGTCCTCGCACCGCAGAGGCCGAAGCCCGCACCGGGCCGTACCGACGACGAGGAGACTGCGATGCCCCCAGGCATCACGCTTGCCGCAGACGGCCCGGAGCTGTCCGCCGCCAACACCGGGTTCCTGCTCATCTGCTCCGCCCTGGTGATGCTCATGACGCCGGGTCTCGCCTTCTTCTACGGAGGCATGGTCCGGGTCAAGAGCACCCTCAACATGCTCATGATGAGCTTCATCAGCCTGGGCATCGTCACCGTCCTGTGGGTGCTCTACGGCTTCTCCGTCGCCTTCGGCACCGACCACGGGGGCCTCGTCGCCTGGAACTCGGACTACGTCGGCCTCGGCGGGATCGGCCTGACCGAACTGTGGGACGGCTACACGATCCCCGTGTACGTCTTCGCCGTCTTCCAGCTCATGTTCGCGGTCCTCACCCCCGCCCTGATCAGCGGCGCCCTCGCGGACCGCGTGAAGTTCGGCGCCTGGGCCCTGTTCGTCGCGCTGTGGGCCACCGTCGTGTACTTTCCCGTCGCCCACTGGGTCTGGGGCACCGGCGGCTGGGCCTTCGAACTCGGCGTGATCGACTTCGCGGGCGGCACGGCCGTCCACATCAACGCGGGCGCCGCCGCCCTCGGCGTGATCCTCGTCATCGGCAAGCGCGTCGGCTTCAAGAAGGACCCCATGCGGCCGCACAGCCTTCCACTGGTGATGCTCGGCGCGGGCCTGCTGTGGTTCGGCTGGTTCGGCTTCAACGCCGGCTCCTGGCTCGGCAACGACGACGGCGTCGGCGCCCTGATGTTCCTCAACACCCAGGTCGCCACCGCCGCCGCCATGCTCGCCTGGCTGGCCTACGAAAAGCTCCGCCACGGCGCCTGCACCACCCTCGGCGCCGCCTCCGGCGCCGTCGCGGGCCTCGTCGCCGTCACCCCCTCCGGCGGCTCCTGCTCCCCGCTCGGCGCCCTCGCCATCGGCGCCGTCGCCGGGGTGCTGTGCGCCATGGCCGTCGGCCTGAAGTTCAAGCTGGGCTACGACGACTCCCTCGACGTCATCGGCGTCCACCTCGTCGGCGGCATCGCGGGCTCCCTCCTCGTCGGCCTCTTCGCCACCGGCGGCGGCCAGTCCGAGGCGAAGGGCCTGCTGTACGGCGGGGGCCTCGGCCAGCTCGGCAAGCAGGCCGCCGGCGTCGGCGCCGTCCTCCTCTACTCCTTCGTCGCCTCCGCCGTGCTCGCCCTCCTCATCGACAAGGCGATCGGCATGCGCGTCAGCGAGGACGAGGAGGTCAGCGGCATCGACCAGGTCCAGCACGCCGAGACGGCGTACGACTTCAGCGGCGCGGGCGGCGGAACGGCCCCGCGCGCCACGGCCGCCCCGCCGGGCGCCCTCCACGGGCCCGCGGCGGCCCGTACCCCCGACAACCGGTCGGCGAGCGCCTCCGGGAACGAGAAGGTGGACGCATGAAACTCATCACCGCGGTCGTCAAGCCGCACCGGCTCGACGAGATCAAGGAAGCCCTCCAAGCCTTCGGCGTCCAGGGCCTGACCGTCACCGAGGCCAGCGGCTACGGACGGCAGCGCGGACACACCGAGGTCTACCGCGGCGCCGAGTACACCGTCGACCTCGTACCCAAGGTCCGCGTCGAGGTGCTCGTCGAGGACGACGACGCCGACCAGCTCGTCGAGGTGATCGTCAAGGCCGCCCGCACCGGCAAGATCGGCGACGGCAAGGTGTGGACCGTCCCCGTCGAGTCGGCCGTCCGCGTCCGTACCGGCGAACGCGGCCCCGACGCGCTGTAGCCGCCGCCCGGCCGACGAGACGACTGATCGACGCGATCGACGTGATCGATGTGATCAACGCGGCTGATGTGATCGACTCGGCCGACGTGGTCGACGCGGCCGACGTGATCGATGCGACCGACGTGATCGATGAGAACGACGCGATCGGTGCGACCGACGTGATCGACGAGAACGACGCCCGAGAACCCCGAGAACAGGAGCCGCCGGGTGACGAGTACGGACGTACGGACCGAAGCGGAAGACTCCGGACCCAGCGGCTACGCGGCGGCCCGGCTGCGCCTCCTCCACCAGGAGGCGCGGTCCGGGCCGCCGCGGCGTGCCGCCCTCGCCGAGCTCACCGACACCTGGCTCGGCGGCCTGTTCACCGCGGCCACCGCCGGCCCCGGCGCCCCGCGCGGGGCCGCGCTCGTCGCCGTCGGCGGCTACGGCCGCGGCGAGCTCTCCCCGCGCAGCGACCTCGACCTGCTGCTCCTGCACGACGGCAGCGCGGACCCCCGGGCGCTCGCCGCCCTCGCCGACCGCGTCTGGTACCCGGTGTGGGACCTCGGACTCGCCCTCGACCACTCCGTCCGCACCCCCGCCGAGGCCCGCGGGACCGCCGCCGACGACCTCAAGGTCCAGCTCGGCCTCCTCGACGCCCGCCACCTCGCCGGAGACCTCGGCCTCACCACCGCCCTGCGCACCACCGTCCTCGCCGACTGGCGCAACCAGGCCCCCCGGCGGCTGCCGGAACTGCGCGACCTGTGCGCCGAACGCGCCGCCCGCCACGGCGAGTTGGGCCACCTCCTCGAACCCGACCTGAAGGAGGCGCGCGGCGGCCTGAGGGACGTCACCGCCCTGCGCGCCGTCGCCGCGTCCTGGCTCGCCGACGCGCCCCGCGAAGGCCTCGCCGACGCCCGCCGCGCCCTGCTCGACGTACGCGACGCCCTGCACCTGACCACCGGCCGCGCCACCGACCGGCTCGCCCTCCAGGAACAGGACCAGGTCGCCGCCGCCCTGCGCCTCCTGGACGCCGACGCCCTGCTCCGGCAGGTCTACGAGGCCGCGCGCACCATCGCCTACGCCACGGACGTCACCTGGCGCGAGGTCTCCCGTGTCCTGCGCGCCCGCGGCGGCCGGACCCGGCTGCGCGGACTGCTCGGCGGCGGCAGGGCGGCACCCGCCGAACGCTCCCCCCTCGCGGAGGGCGTCGTCGAACAGGACGGCGAGGCCGTCCTCGCCCGGGCCGCCCGCCCCGAGCGCGACCCCGTCCTGCCGCTGCGCGCCGCGGCGGCCGCGGCCCAGGCGGGCCTGCCGCTGTCCCCGCACGCCGTACGGCGCCTCGCGGCCACGGCCCGGCCGCTGCCGACGCCCTGGCCCGCCGAGGCCCGCGAGCAGTTCGTGACCCTCCTCGGCGCCGGCCGGTCCACCGTCCCGGTGTGGGAGGCCCTGGAGGCGGAAGGCCTTGTCACCCGGCTCCTGCCCGACTGGGAGCGGGTGCGGTGCCGGCCGCAGCGCAACGCCGTGCACACCTGGACCGTGGACCGCCACCTCGTCGAGACCGCCGTACGCGCCTCCGCCCTGACCCGCCGCGTCGGCCGGCCCGACCTGCTCCTGGTGGCGGCGCTCCTGCACGACATCGGCAAGGGCTGGCCCGGCGACCACTGCGTCGCCGGGGAGGTCATCGCGCGGGACGTCGCCGCCCGGATCGGGTTCGACCACGCCGACGCGGCGGTCCTCGCCCGCCTCGTCCGCCACCACCTGCTGCTCGTCGAGACCGCCACCCGGCGCGACCTCGACGACCCCGCGACCGTGAAGACCGTCGCCGAAGCCGTCGGCTCCTCGGGCACCCTGGAGCTCCTGCACGCGCTCACCGAGGCGGACGCCCTGGCCACCGGGCCCGCCGCCTGGTCCTCCTGGCGCGGCTCCCTGGTCGCCGACCTCGTCCGGCGGGTCGGCGAGGTCCTCGCCGGGCACGAGCCGCAGGAGCGACCGGCACCGCCCGCGTCGGCCGCGCAGGAGCGCCTCGCCCTCGAGGCGTTCCGCACGGGCGGGCCGGTCCTCTCGCTGCGCGCCCAGGACGAGGAGCCCGCCGAGGGCCTCGGCGTGGACCTGCTCATCGCGGTGCCGGAGCGGCCCCGCGTGCTCGCCACGGCCGCCGGGGTCCTCGCCCTGCACCGCCTCACCGTCCGCACGGCCGAGCTGCGCACCCTGGAGCTGCCGGCCGAGGTCGGCGGGTCGGTGCTGCTGCTCGACTGGCGCGTGGCCGCCGAGTACGGCTCCCCGCCGGGGGCCGACCGGCTCCGCGCCGACCTCGTACGGGCCCTCGACGGCTCCCTGGACATCGCCGGACGCCTCGCCGAGCGGGACGCGGCCCACCCCCGGCGCCGCGGGATCGCGGCGCCGCCGCCCCGCGTCACCGTCGCCCCGGAGGGCTCCCGCCGCGCCACGGTCATCGAGGTCCGCGCCCAGGACGCCCCCGGCCTGCTGCACCGGCTCGGGCTCGCGCTGGAGGCCGCGGGGGTGCGGGTGCGCAGCGCGCACGTGTCGACGCTCGGGGCGAACGCGGTGGACGCGTTCTACGTCACCGGGGCGGACGGGGCGCCGCTGACGGGGGAGCGGGCGGCCGAAGTGGCGCGGGGGGTGGAGGAGGCGCTGCGTCCGTGACGTACGGGGCCCGGCAGGGGCAGCCGTGGCCGCGGGGCGGGACGTACGGCCCGGGCGGGATGTGCGGCCGTAGGCCGGGACGTACGGCCGTGGGCCGGGACGTGCGGGCGAGGCCCCCGGGCGGTCCGGAGTCATCACCCCGGGCAGGGGGGCGCCCGGGCCCGGTCCGGCCAGATACCCTGGGGGGCAACGCTCACCATCGCCGACCCTGAGGACCGACGCCGCCGTGTTCGATACTCTCTCCGATCGCCTAGCAGCGACCTTCAAGTCTCTCCGGAGCAAAGGACGCCTGAGCGAGGCGGACATCGACGCCACGGCGCGCGAGATCCGTATCGCCCTGCTGGAAGCCGACGTGGCACTGCCCGTCGTCCGCGCCTTCATCAAGCAGATCAAGGAACGGGCGGCCGGGGCCGAGGTCTCGCAGGCGCTGAATCCTGCCCAGCAGGTCATCAAGATCGTCAACGAGGAACTGGTCGGGATCCTCGGCGGCGAGACCCGCCGCCTGCGGTTCGCCAAGCAGTCGCCGACGGTCATCATGCTCGCGGGCCTCCAGGGCGCCGGTAAGACCACGCTCGCCGGAAAGCTCGGCCGCTGGCTGAAGGCGCAGGGCCACGCGCCGCTGCTCGTGGCCTGCGACCTGCAGCGCCCGAACGCCGTGAACCAGCTCAGCGTCGTCGCCGAGCGCGCGGGCGTCGGCGTCTACGCCCCGCAGCCGGGCAACGGCGTGGGCGACCCGGTCCAGGTCGCCAAGGACTCCATCGAGTACGCCCGGACCAAGCAGTACGACGTCGTCATCGTCGACACCGCCGGCCGCCTCGGCATCGACCAGGAGCTGATGCAGCAGGCCGCGGACATCCGCGACGCGGTCAGCCCGGACGAGGTCCTGTTCGTCGTCGACGCGATGATCGGTCAGGACGCGGTCAACACGGCCGAGGCCTTCCGCGACGGCGTCGGCTTCGACGGCGTGGTGCTCTCCAAGCTCGACGGCGACGCCCGCGGTGGCGCGGCCCTGTCGATCGCGCACGTCACCGGCCGCCAGATCATGTTCGCGTCGAACGGCGAGAAGCTGGACGACTTCGACGCGTTCCACCCGGACCGGATGGCGTCCCGCATCCTCGGCATGGGCGACATGCTCACGCTGATCGAGAAGGCCGAGCAGACCTTCTCGCAGCAAGAGGCCGAGAAGATGGCCTCGAAGCTGGCCTCCAAGAAGGGCCAGGACTTCACGCTCGACGACTTCCTGGCGCAGATGGAGCAGGTCAGGAAGATGGGCAGCATCAGCAAGCTGCTCGGAATGCTGCCCGGCATGGGGCAGATCAAGGACCAGATCAACAACCTGGACGAGCGGGACGTCGACCGCACGGCCGCCATCATCAAGTCGATGACGCCCGGTGAGCGCCAGGACCCGACGATCATCAACGGCTCCCGCCGCGCCCGTATCGCCAAGGGCTCGGGCGTCGAGGTCAGCGCGGTGAAGAACCTGGTCGAGCGGTTCTTCGAGGCGCGCAAGATGATGTCGCGCATGGCGCAGGGCGGCGGCATGCCGGGGATGCCCGGGATGCCGGGCATGGGCGGCGGCCCCGGCCGGCAGAAGAAGAAGCAGAAGCAGGCCAAGGGCAAGCAGCGCTCCGGCAACCCGCTCAAGCGCAAGCAGCAGGAGGAGGAGGCCGCCGCGCGGCGTGCCGCCGCCGAGAGCGCGGCGCCCGGCGGGGCGTTCGGCCTGCCGGCGGGCCAGGGTGGCAAGGACTTCGAGCTGCCCGAGGAGTTCAAGAAGTTCATGGGCTGACCCGGCCCGTCACCGCCGGGCCGCCGCGCCTGCCGTCTCCGGTGGCCGGGCGGACGCGGTTCTTCTCGTACGACGTCCGGGGCGTCTCCCGTGTGGGAGGCGCCCCGAAGTCGTGCCGTACGCCCCGGCCGGCGGCGCCCCTGGAGGAGGCGGGCGCCTGCCGGACCGCCCGGGTCACCGGGACGGTGAGGGACGGCTGTGGACCACCGGAGGACGGCTGAGGTCCACCGGAGGACGGCTGCGGTCCGAAGGACGGTCGAGGTCCACAGGACGACTGTGGTCCGAGGGCGTCACCGGGTCCGGGCGATGAGGTAGCGGAAGACGTTGGGCATCCACACCGTGCCGTCGCGGCGCTGGTGGGGGTGGAGGGCCTCGGTGAGCTCCTTGTCGACCTGCACCTGGTCCGTGGCGCCGACCGCGGCGTCGAACAGGCCGGTGGACAGCAGGCCGCGGACGGCGCTGTCCATGTCCGCGTAGCCGAAGGGACAGGCCACGCGGCCGGAACCGGCGGGCTTCAGGCCGGCGCGGTGGGCGACGTCCTCCAGGTCGTCCCGGCAGGCCGGGCGCCAGCCCCCGGCGCGCAGGGGGTCGGCGAGCTTGGTGGCCACCCGCAGCACCGAAGAGGTCGTGCAGCGCTCCGGCGGGCCCCAGCCGACGAGCACCACGGGTGCCCCGCGCTCGGCCAGCGGCGCCGCGGCGCGCAGCAGGTCCGCCAAGGCGTCGGAGTCGCCCGCGGTGCAGCCGATGGGCTGGAACGCGGTCACCAGGGTGTACGCGGGCACGTCCGGGGCGGCGGCGTCCTCAAGGGTGCCGTCCACGAGGCGCGTGCCGGCGTCCTCACCCGGCGCGCCGTCCGGTAACAGGCGCGCGCGGGCCAGCGCGAGCCGCTCCGGCGCCGCCGGCTCCACCCCCGTCACGGTCGCGCCGCGGGAGGCGGCCATCAACAGGGCCAGGCCGGAGCCGCAGCCGAGGTCGAGCAACCGGGTACCGGCGCCCACTTCCAGTCGTGCGTACACCGCTTCCACGAGCGGAGCCAGCATCCTCTCCTGGATTTCCGCCCAGTCACGCGCGCGTGCGCACCGGTCCACACGTGGGGACGCGCCCGCGCGCGGGAGGTGTGGGTGCACAAGCGTAGGTGTCATCGAAAGCGCCCCAATCCGCCGAGAGTTGTCGAGCTGCCTGCTGTCGGTCCGTCCGCCCCCGTGACGTGTGCGCGCTCTCCCCCGTATGCCAGGGAACTCCGCTTCCGCCGTGGCGTCCAGGGGTTGTCGGGCAATGCTTGCGTGCCCCCGTCGTGCGCCCCCGCACGGCGAAAACCAGGGGCTTCCCAGGCACCCCGGACGTACCATGCGCGCCATGGCAAAGGCACCCGTACTCACGCCCCGCACGGACGACTTCCCCCGCTGGTACCAGGACGTGGTCAGCAAGGCCGAACTCGCCGACAACGGCCCGGTGCGCGGCACCATGGTCGTCCGCCCGTACGGGTACTCCCTGTGGGAGCGGATGCAGCAGGACATGGACGCCCGCATCAAGCGGACGGGGGCGCGGAACGCGTACTTCCCGCTGCTCATCCCGCAGTCCTACCTCACGCGGGAGGCCGAGCACGTCGAGGGCTTCGCCCCGGAGCTCGCCGTCGTCACGCACGGCGGCGGCAAGGAACTGGAGGAGCCGGTCGTCATCCGGCCCACCTCGGAGACCGTCGTCAACGAGTACTTCGCCAAGTGGGTGCAGAGCTACCGCGACCTGCCGCTGCTCATCAACCAGTGGGCCAACGTGGTCCGCTGGGAGCTGCGGCCGCGGCTGTTCCTGCGTACGACGGAGTTCCTGTGGCAGGAGGGGCACACCGCCCACGCGACGTACGAGGAGGCGCGCGACTTCGCCGCCCTCGTCCACCGGGACGTCTACGGCGCCTTCATGCGGGACGTCCTCGCGATGGACTTCGTGCTCGGCCGCAAGACGGCCAAGGAACGCTTCGCCGGAGCCGTCAACACCCTGACCCTGGAAGGGATGATGGGCGACGGCAAGGCCCTCCAGCTCGGCACCAGCCACGAACTCGGGCAGAACTTCGCGCGCGCCTTCGACACCCGCTACCTGTCCAGGGACGGCACGCGCGAACTGGTCTGGCAGACCTCCTGGGGAGCGACGACGCGCCTGGTCGGCGCCCTGGTGATGATGCACGGCGACGACGACGGCCTGCGGGTGCCGCCGCGCCTCGCGCCGGTGCAGGCCGTGGTGCTCGCCGTGAAGGAGGACGACGCGGTGCTCGCCGCGGTCCGCGAGGCGGGCGAGCGGCTCACGGCGGCGGGCGTGCGCGTCCAGGTCGACGACCGTACGGACGTCCCGTTCGGGCGGCGCGCGGTGGACTGGGAGCTCAAGGGGGTGCCGGTGCGCGTGGAGATCGGCCCGCGCGACCTGGAGCAGGGCACCGCGACACTGGTGCGCCGTATCGCCGGCGGCAAGCGGCCCGTGGCGCTCGGCGCCCTCCCGGAGCTGCTGCCCGCCGTCCTGGAGGAGGACCAGGAGCTGCTGCTCAGCCAGGCCCGCGAGCGCCGCGAGTCCCGTACGAGCGACGTGAGCGGCGTGGCCGAGGCCGTCGAAGCGGCGTCCGCGGGCGGCTGGGCGCGCCTGCCCTGGGCGGCGCTCGGCCCCGCGGGGGAGGCGGAACTGGCCGGGCACGGCGTGACCGTACGGTGTCTGGTCACCGAGGGCGGGTCGGTGCCCGACGCCGACGACGCACCCGGTAACGTCGCCTTGGTGGCACGCGCCTACTGAGACGCCGGATTCCGCTCGGAGGCCGTGTCCGGCCCGGTGACCAGCCACAGTCCGGTCGTCGGCGCAACAACGGCCCCCGCGCGCGGAGTTGACGCGGGCACCGGAATAATGGGGCGGCGCGGCGGGCCCCGTTTTACGGTGGCGGCGCGAGACGGACGGACGTACGCGCCGTACGCGCCACTACGTACCGGCTTGGTGGGAGCTGCGAGGCTTCTCCGCAGATCAGCGCACCCGCCCTCGTCCGGACGCATCAACGGCAACTGACGGGTACGTGCAAAATATTTGAGATGCCCCGGAATGGAACCCGGAGGCACCTCGGCTCGTTGTCACGACGTGAGCACGACACCACCTGTTCTCGCCGCAGAGCTGGCACAGGCGTGGGCCGACATTCAGCGGCACCACCCCGACCTGCCGGACCTAGCCGCGCCCGAATCCCTGATCGGAGAGTCGTCGTCCGCCTGCGGCGCCGAGCTCTCCTTCGAGCGACTGCTGCATGAAGCAGTCCATGGCCTCGCCGCGGCCCGCGGCGTACGCGACACATCGCGCGCGGGCCGCTACCACAACCGCAGATTCCTCGCGATCGCCGAGGAGTTGGGGCTCGACCATCCCGAGGAGCCACATCCGAGCAGCGGCTTCTCCCTCGTCACCCTCAACCCCGAGGCGAAGAAGCGCTACCGCCCGACCATGGAGCGGCTGCAGCGCGCCCTCAAGGCGCACTCGGCCGCGACCACGGCGGACACCTCGCGCACCTTCCGAGGCCCGGCCGCCCGGCACGGGTCCTCGGGGGGCGGCGTCCGCGTCAAGGCCGTCTGCGACTGCGGGCGCAACGTCCGCGTCGTGCCGTCGGTCCTCGCCCAGGCTCCCATCATGTGCGGCGGCTGCGGCAAGCCCTTCCGCATCCCGGAAGTGGTGGGCGTCGGCGCGGGGTGACCCCCTGCGCAGGGGGTGGTCTCCGTCCCCAGGGTCCTCCATGACCCCGGGGTACCGCCGCGGTCGGCGGCGGTGCCGGAGCGGTCGCCGGGCCGGGTGCTGCCGTGGGGGCAGTGGCCGTAGCGGTTGCCGAGCCGGTGCTGTCGCCGGGCACTCCGGGGCGGAGGGGTCCCGTGAGGCGTGGGGTCCCGCGCTGCCGCCGGGCTGTGCGTTGCCGGGCTGTGCGTTGCCGGGCTGAGCGTCGCCGTCCTCGCCGGGCCAGGTGTCGTAGGGCCGGCCGACGCCGGGCCGCGGCGGGGGCGATCATGCCCTCTGGTGCGCCGCGGGCGGTGGCGGTCCCGGCCCTGGTCCGCCGCCGCCCGCGGCGGCTCCGGGCGGTGCGACCGGCTGGAGGCGCCCCCGCCAGGGTGTGGCACAATGGCTAGCTGTACTCGACAGCCGCACAGGACCCCTCTCTCCTCCGGCTGACGCGTCCATCGGGCCACTCGGGTACCGCAACCCCACGCGGCTCTCGCAGTGCCCCACCACGTCAATCCAGGAGAACCCACTCCCGTGGCAGTCAAGATCAAGCTGAAGCGTCTGGGCAAGATCCGTTCGCCTCACTACCGCATCGTCGTCGCCGACTCCCGTACCCGCCGTGACGGCCGGGCCATCGAGGAGATCGGTCTGTACCACCCGGTGCAGAACCCCTCGCGCATCGAGGTCAACGCCGAGCGCGTGGCGTACTGGCTCTCCGTCGGCGCCCAGCCGACCGAGCCCGTGCTCGCCATCCTGAAGAAGACCGGCGACTGGCAGAAGTACAAGGGCGAGCCCGCCCCGGCGCCGCTGCTCCAGCCGGAGCCGAAGGCCGACCACCGCGCCCTCTTCGAGGCCGTGGCCAAGGACGTCGACGGCGAGCCCAAGGGCGAGGCCATCACGCAGAAGAAGAAGGCCGAGAAGAAGGACGAGGCCCCGGCCGAGTCCGCGGCCGAGTCGACCGAGGCCTGAGCATGCTCGAGGAGGCTCTCGAGCACCTCGTGAAGGGCATCGTCGACAACCCCGACGACGTGCAGGTCGCCTCGCGCAACCTGCGTCGTGGACGCGTCCTGGAAGTCCGGGTCCACCCGGACGACCTGGGCAAGGTGATCGGCCGCAACGGCCGCACCGCACGCGCTCTGCGTACCGTCGTGGGTGCCATCGGCGGCCGCGGTGTCCGCGTCGACCTCGTCGACGTGGACCAGGTTCGCTGAACCGCACGTAGCACCGGCTCGGGCCGGGGAGGGCTTCAGAGCCGTCCCCGGCCCGCAGTCGTGTGGGGCGGGGGCCGACCGGGGCCGCGCCCCGCCCACGCTCTGGGGCCGCGCCCCGCTCAGGCCCGGGGGCGACACCCCAGTCAGGCCCCGGGGCCGTGCCCCGCTCAAGCTCCGGGAGCCCCGCAAGCAGGGGCGCCCCACTCGTCAGCAGGGACAGGAGAGACACCAGTGCAGCTCGTAGTCGCGCGGATCGGCCGCGCCCACGGCATCAAGGGCGAGGTCACCGTCGAGGTGCGCACCGACGAGCCGGAGCTGCGGCTCGCCCCCGGCGCCGTGCTCGCCACCGACCCCGCCGCGCGGGGACCGCTGACCATCGAGACCGGCCGCGTGCACAGCGGCCGCCTGCTGCTGCGCTTCGCCGGCGTCCGGGACCGCAGCGGCGCCGAGGAGCTGCGCAACACGCTGCTGATCGCCGAGGTCGACCCGGACGAGCTGCCCGAGGACGAGGACGAGTACTACGACCACCAGCTCATGGACCTCGACGTCGTCACCACGGACGGCACCGAGGTCGGCCGGATCACGGAGATCTCGCACCTGCCCACGCAGGACCTGTTCATCGTCGAGCGGCCCGACGGCAGCGAGGTGCTGATCCCGTTCGTCGAGGACATCGTCACCGAGATCGACCTGGAGGAGCAGCGGGCCGTCATCGACCCGCCCCCCGGCCTCATCGACGACCGGGCGGTGATCGCCTCCAGCAGGGACACCGAGGAGGCCCCGCAGGACGCCGCCGCCCCGTCGAACGGCACCGCGTCGGACGCCGGCCCGCAGGACGCCGCTGCGGACGCCCGGAGCGAGGACGACGCCTGATGCGGCTCGACGTCGTCACGATCTTCCCCGAGTACCTGGAACCCCTGAACGTCTCCCTCGTCGGCAAGGCCCGCGCGCGCGGCAGCCTCGACGTCCACGTGCACGACCTCAGGGACTGGACGTACGACCGCCACAACACGGTCGACGACACCCCCTACGGCGGCGGCCCCGGCATGGTCATGAAGACCGAGCCCTGGGGCGAGGCCCTCGACCAGGTCCTCGCCGACGGCTACGAGGCGGGCCGCGGCGCCCCCGCCCTGGTCGTCCCGACGCCCAGCGGCCGCCCCTTCACCCAGGAACTCGCCGTCGAGCTGTCCGAGCGCCCCTGGCTGGTCTTCACGCCGGCGCGCTACGAGGGCATCGACCGCCGCGTCGTCGACGAGTACGCGACCCGCATGCCCGTCTACGAGGTCTCCATCGGCGACTACGTGCTCGCGGGCGGCGAGGCCGCCGTCCTCGTCGTCACCGAGGCCGTGGCCCGGCTCCTGCCCGGCGTACTCGGCAACGCCGAGTCCCACCGCGACGACTCCTTCGCGCCCGGCGCCATGGCCAACCTCCTGGAGGGCCCCGTCTACACCAAGCCGCCCCGGTGGCGCGGCCGCGGCATCCCGGACGTCCTGCTCAGCGGCCACCACGGCAAGATCGCCCGCTGGCGGCGGGACGAGGCGCTGCGCCGCACCACCACCCACCGGCCCGACCTGATCGAACGCTGCGACCCCGCGGCCTTCGACAAGAAGGACCGCGAAACGCTCTCCATCCTGGGCTGGGCGCCCGAGCCCGGCGGCCGATTTTGGCGCAGGGTGCAGGACGTGGAAGAATAGGCCGCTGCTGTGCGTCCAGCGTGCGCCCCTGCCACAGGGGGACACGACGCCCGCCCGACGCGTCAGCGGTCTCCGCGGTACGAGCGCCCCTGTGGGGCACGCGCCCGGAACCATCCGACTCTCATCACGACTTACCGCTGATGACCTGTGGCATCAGCGAGGAAGCAGACGATCATGTCTCACCTGCTCGACTCCGTCGACTCCGCGTCGCTGCGCAGCGACATCCCGGCCTTCCGCCCGGGTGACACCGTCAACGTCCACGTCCGCGTCATCGAGGGCAACCGCTCCCGTGTGCAGCAGTTCAAGGGCGTCGTCATCCGCCGCCAGGGCGCCGGTGTCCGCGAGACCTTCACGGTCCGCAAGGTCTCGTTCTCCGTCGGCGTCGAGCGCACCTTCCCGGTGCACACCCCGATCGTCGAGAAGATCGAGCTCGTCACCAAGGGTGACGTCCGCCGCGCCAAGCTGTACTACCTGCGCGAGCTGCGCGGCAAGGCCGCGAAGATCAAGGAGAAGCGCGAGAGCTGAGCTCCCGCGCGGGTCCACAGCGGAGCCGGATAGCATCTGGCCCCGATGGACACCGAAGCACAGCACACGGAGCGCGACCGCTCCTCCTCTCCCTCCCCGGCCACCCCCGCGCACGCGGGGGAGCCGGACACCGAGGGCAGCCAGGAGCGGTCGCGCTCCGTTTTCGCGTCCTTCGTGGCCTGGCTGCCCGGCGGCCGCCTCACCCTGGGCGCCCTGCTGACCGCGGGCGTGCTGCTCCTCCTCACCACCTTCGTGGTGCAGCCCTTCGAGATCCCCAGCGGCTCCATGGAGCCCACGCTGCGGAACGGCGACCGGATACTCGTCAACAAGTTGGCGTACCGTTTCGGAGCGGAGCCGCAGCGCGGTGACGCGGTCGTCTTCGACGGCAGCGGATACTTCGGGGACGCCGACTACGTGAAGCGCGTCGCCGGCGTCGGTGGCGACCGCGTGGTGTGCTGCGACAGACGGGGGAGGATCACGGTGAACGGCCAGGCCGTCGACGAGCCCTACCTCTACCCCGGGGACAAGCCCTCCACGGTGCCGTTCGACGTCGTCGTACCCGACGGGACGCTCTTCGTCCTCGGCGACCACCGCAGCGACTCCAGCGACTCCCGCGACCACCTGGGCTCCCCGGGCGGCGGCATGATCCCCGTGGACGACGTCATCGGCAGAGCCGACTGGCTCGTCTGGCCGCTCGACCGCTGGACCTCCCTGGAGCGCCCCGACGCGTACGCGCGCGTGCCGGCCCCCGGCGGCGCGCATGGGTAGCCGCGGCCGCGCCAAGGCCGCCCCCGGCACCGACGCCCCGCTGCCCACCGGCACCCGGCCGACCACCGGCCCCCCGCTGCCCGGCCGGGCCGAGCGGCGCAAGCTCGCCAGGAAGGTCAAGCGCCGCAGACGCCGCTCCGCGATCAAGGAGATACCTCTCCTCATAGGCGTCGCCCTGCTGATAGCACTGGTCCTGAAGACCTTCCTGGTGCAGGCCTTCGTGATCCCGACGGGCTCCATGGAGCAGACGATCCGCATCGGGGACCGCGTCCTGGTGGACAAGCTCACCCCCTGGTTCGGCAACAAGCCCGAGCGCGGCGACGTCGTCGTCTTCAAGGATCCCGGCAACTGGCTGGAGGAGGAGCGCGGCAAGAAGAAGGACGACCCGGTCGTGGTCAAACAGATCAAACAGGGCCTGACCTTCATCGGCCTCCTGCCGTCCGACGACGAACGCGACCTCATCAAGCGTGTGGTCGGCGTCGGCGGCGACACCGTGAAGTGCTGTGACAAGAACGACAAGGTGACCGTCAACGGCGTACCGCTGGACGAGCCGTACCTGCACCCCGGCAACAAGCCCTCCGACTTCGAGTTCGAGGTGAAGGTCCCCGAGGGGCGCCTGTTCGTCATGGGGGACCACCGCGCGAACTCCGCGGACTCCCGCTTCCACCGCAACGAGAAGTACAGCGGCACCGTCTCGGAGGACGAGGTCGTCGGCCGTGCCCTCGTCATCGCCTGGCCGTTCGGCCACTGGCGCAAACTGGAAGAACCCGATACGTATGCGTCCGTGCCCGACGCGCCCGACGGGTCGGACACGGCCACAGGTCCGTCGCATAGGGTGGCCCCCGGCGATCGCGACGGAATGACCGGGCTCCCGACCCCTGCGGAACTCCCGCTCGTTATGGGAGTGGTGGGCCTGCGTCGCCTACGGGGCAGGCAGCGGCACGGACTGAGGAGTGGATGTGGGGGATGTGGCGGTCGGCGCACGATCCGGACACGATGGGCCCGAGGAGCGGCCGCGGCACTCCGGGGAGCCCGCGCCCGCGCCCTCGGCGGGCGGCGTGAACGCCGCTCCTGACTCCGCGGCCCCCAAAGACGCCGGGACGCCCGGCGAACAGGGCGCGCCGGGTCAGGCCCCCGGTGTCAACTCCCAGGTCCCCGGCGCGAACCCGCAGGCCCCCGGTGCGCACCCGCAGACCCCTGGTGTGAGCCCGCAGGTCCCCGGTGCGACCCCCCAGCCCGCCGGTGAGAACACCACGGCGCCGGCCCCGGCGCCCGGTGAGGACGGCACCCAGCCCCCGAAGCCGGCGAAGGGCAAGAAGCAGAAGTCCTTCTGGAAGGAACTGCCGCTCCTCATCGGCATCGCGCTGGTCCTGGCCCTGGTCATCAAGACCTTCCTGGTGCAGGCCTTCTCGATCCCCTCGGACTCGATGCAGAACACGCTCCAGCAGGGCGACCGGGTCCTGGTCGACAAGCTGACGCCGTGGTTCGGCTCCGAGCCCGAGCGCGGCGAAGTCGTGGTCTTCAAGGACCCCGGCCACTGGCTGGACGGCGAGCCCACACCGGATCCCAACGCCGTGCAGCGGGTCCTCGGCTGGATCGGCCTGATGCCGTCCGCCGACGAGAAGGACCTCATCAAGCGCGTCATCGGCGTCGGCGGCGACACCGTGGAGTGCAAGGGCACCGGCCCCGTGAAGGTCAACGGCAAGGCGCTCAACGAGCCGTACGTGTACGCGGGCAACACCCCGTGCACCGACGACGACCAGGGCGGCCAGTTCAAGATCAAGGTCCCCGAGGGCAAGATCTGGGTCATGGGCGACCACCGGCAGAACTCCCTGGACTCCCGCTACCACCAGAACCAGCCGGGCGGCGGCGCCGTCCCCGTCGACAACGTCGTGGGCCGCGCCTTCGTCATCGCCTGGCCCCCCACCCGCTGGGGCACGCTGCCGGTCCCCGACACCTTCGACCAGCCCGGCATCAGCCAGGCGATGAGCGCGGCACCGGCCGCCCTCGGGCTCGCGGGAGCCGTCCCGATCGTCCTGTGGCGCCGCCGCCGGGCGGCCGTGACGGCCGCGTCCCCGGCCGGCACCAGGGTTTCTGGCGGAGGTACCGCCGGGTAGGGTGCGATCCCAGATCGCCGATCTTCCGCGGTCCGGTCCCGTAGCGCGTCCGTCGGTCCCCGTACGTCCGCCGGTCGCGGACGGCGGTCGGCCGCCGGGCGGCAGGGCCGCGAGGCCGCGAGGCCGTCTCCGAGCCGGGGGAGCACTGGGATGAGCAGCAGGACGGGTCGTACGGACGAGGGCCATGGACGGCTCGGCAGCGTGCTGTCGGGAGTCGCCGTGGCCCTCGGCTGCGTCCTCTTCCTCGGCGGCTTCGTCTGGGGCGCCGTCCTCTACCAGCCGTACACCGTCCCCACCACGTCCATGGCCCCCACCATCGCCGCCGGCGACCGCGTGCTCGCCCAGCGCATCGACGGCGACGACGTGCGCCGCGGGGACGTCGTCGTCTTCCGGCAGAAGACCTGGGGCGACCTGCCGATGGTCAAGCGCGTCGTCGCTGTCGGCGGCGACAAGGTCGCCTGCTGCACCCACGGCAAGCTGACCGTGAACGGCAAGGAGATCGCAGAACCGTATCTCTCCCGGGGCACCCGCCCTGCGACCACCGGCATACCGGCCACCACCGTCCCGGAGGGCCGTCTCTTCGTCCTCGGCGACGAGCGCAACGGCTCCCTGGACTCCACCGCGCACCTGGAGGAGGCGGGCAACGGCTCGGTGCCCCGCAGCGCGGTCAAGGGCCGCGTCGACGCCGTCGCCTGGCCGCTGGACGGCATGCTCGCCCGCCCCACCGGCTTCGACGCCCTGCCGGGCGGCACGTCCGAGCCCGGCCCGCTGCGGCTCCTCGTCACGGCGGTCGTCGCAGGGGCGGTACTGGTGCTCGGCGGAGCCGCGTACGGGCCCGTCGCCAGGTGGGTACGGAGGGGCCGGGACGGGCGCGGCCGGAGCGGGGCCGGGGAGGCGGCTGCCGGTGTCGGGTGAGGTGAGGGGTGAGGTGAGGGGTGCCGGGGCGGAGGCCCGTGGGACCGGCGCGGCGGTCGGGCGCGAGGCCGGGGCGGGGGAGGCCCATGGGGCCGGAGCGACTGGGGACGCGTACGGGATCGGCGGGCGGCCGCTGCGGAAGGTCGCGCGGGTGGTGCTGCTCGACGAGCGCGACCGCATCCTGCTGCTGCACGGCCACGAGCCGGGCGACCCGGCGGACGACTGGTGGTTCACGCCGGGCGGCGGCCTGGAGGGCGACGAGACGCGCGAGCAGGCCGCGCTGCGGGAGCTCGCCGAGGAGACCGGCATCACGGATGTCGAGCTCGGACCGGTGCTGTGGCGGCGGGTGTGCTCCTTCCCGTTCGCCGGCCGGCGCTGGGACCAGGACGAGTGGTACTACCTGGCGCGTACGTCCCAGACGGTGACGCGTGCGGCGGGCCTGACCGAGCTGGAGCGGCGCAGCGTCGCCGGAGCGCGCTGGTGGACGTGCCGGGAACTCGCCCGGGCACATGAGACGGTGTATCCGACCAGGCTCGCCGAGCTGCTGCGCAGGCTGCTCGACGAGGGTCCCCCGCACCGGCCCGAGACCCTGGACACGGAAATCGTGTAGAGGCCTTCGGGGCTGGCGCACAATAGGGGGACGCACGGCTGAAGGGGAACATGCCATGAGCGCCGAGGACCTCGAGAAGTACGAGACCGAGATGGAGCTGAAGCTCTACCGGGAGTACCGAGATGTCGTCGGGCTGTTCAAATACGTGATCGAGACCGAGCGGCGTTTCTACCTCACGAACGACTACGAGATGCAGGTGCACTCGGTCCAGGGCGAGGTGTTCTTTGAGGTCTCCATGGCGGACGCCTGGGTATGGGACATGTACCGGCCGGCCCGGTTCGTCAAGCAGGTCCGGGTGCTCACGTTCAAGGACGTGAACATCGAGGAGCTGAACAAGAGCGATCTGGAACTGCCGGGGGGTTGAGGGGGCTGAGGGGCTGAGGGGCCTGGCGGCCGCTGGTTACGGCTATTGGCTGGCCGCTGACCGCGAGCTGCGGGGCTTGAGGGGTCTGCGGGGTCCGGGTTGACGGCCCTATGGGTGTGCGGGGCTTGAGGGCTCGCGGGGGCTGCTGCGTCTCAGGGGCTCCGTGTGAGTCGCGGGCGGCTCGTGCGTGAGTCGCGGGCGGCTCGTGTGTGACCCGCGAGCGACTCGCCTGTGTGGCGTGTGTGATCCCGTGTGGGTGACGGAGTTGTCCACAACTCTCCGGTAGCGCACCAAGATCCACACGATGCGGCCGGCCTCGCGAGCGTTGATGTCGGAGGTGGTGCCGACATGAACGCACGGAGCGCACTCGGCAAATACGGGGAAGACCTGGCCGCCCGGCGACTCGCCGACGCCGGTATGACGGTCCTGGACCGCAACTGGCGCGGTGGCAGGACAGGAGAGATCGATATCGTGGCCCGGGACGGCGACGCGCTGGTCGTCTGCGAGGTGAAGACCCGCACGGCGGCGTCCTTCCAGCATCCGATGGCCGCGATGACACCCGCCAAGGCCGAACGGCTGCGCGGTCTGGCCGAGCGCTGGGTCCAGGAGCACGGCGGAGCGCCACCGGGCGGCGTGCGGATCGACCTGGTCGGCGTCCTGCTGCCCGAGCGCGGCGCACCCGTGGTGGAGCACGTACGGGGGGCGGCCTGATGGGATTCGCGCGTACGTGCTCGGTGGCCCTCGTCGGGGTCGAGGGCGTCGTCGTCGAGGTGCAGGCCGACCTGGAGCCGGGCGTCGCGGCGTTCACGCTCGTCGGACTGCCGGACAAGAGCCTCACGGAGAGCCGCGACCGGGTCCGGGCGGCTGTCGTCAACTCGGGTGGCGAATGGCCGCAGAAGAAGCTCACGGTCGGCCTGAGCCCCGCGTCCGTCCCCAAGGGCGGCAGCGGCTTCGACCTCGCGGTGGCGTGCGCCGTCCTCGGCGCCTCCGAGCGGATCGACCCCCGGGTCCTTGCCGACATCGTCATGATCGGCGAACTGGGCCTCGACGGCCGGGTGCGGCCGGTGCGCGGTGTCCTGCCCGCCGTCCTCGCGGCAGCCGACGCCGGGTACGAACAGGTCGTCGTGCCCGAGTGCACGGCGGCCGAGGCCACCCTGGTGCCCGGCGTCTCCGTCCTCGGCGTCCGCAGCCTGCGCCAGCTCATCGCCGTCCTCACCGACGAGCCCGTGCCGGACGAGGCACCGGACGACACCGGGCGCCCCGACCCCCTCATGGCAGGCCTCAGCCTGCCTGGAGCCGGGCTCGGCGTGGACGTGAGCGGCGGCCGGGCGGCGGACGACGACCACCGCCACGACCTGGCCGACGTGGTGGGCCAGATCTCCGCGCGGACGGCGATCGAGGTGGCGGCCGCCGGGGGACACCACGTCTTCCTGCAGGGGCCGCCGGGCGCGGGCAAGACGATGCTCGCCGAACGACTGCCAACGATCATGCCCAGGCTGACCAGGGAGGAGTCCCTGGAAGTGACGGCGGTCCACTCGGTCGCGGGCATGCTGCCGCCGGGCAAGCCCCTCGTGGACATCCCACCGTTCTGCGCGCCCCACCACTCCTCGACCATGCAGTCGCTCGTCGGCGGCGGCAAAGGCATCGCCCGCCCAGGAGCGGTCTCCCTGGCTCACCGAGGAGTGCTGTTTTTGGACGAGGCCCCGGAATTCAGCAGCCACGCGCTCGACGCGCTGCGGCAGCCGCTGGAGTCCGGGTACGTCGTCATCGCCCGCAGCGCCGGGGTCGTACGGCTGCCGTCCCGGTTTCAGATGCTCCTGGCGGCCAACCCCTGCCCGTGCGGACGCTTCAGCTTCACCGGCAACGCCTGCGAGTGCTCACCCCCCAGCATCCGCCGCTACCAGTCCCGGCTGTCCGGCCCGCTCCTCGACCGGGTCGACCTGCGGGTCGAGGTGGAGCCCGTCACGCGGTCCGAGCTGACGGCGGCGGGCACGCGGGGCGAGACCACCCGCGTCGTGGCCGAGCGGGTGCGGGAGGCCCGCGACCGAGCGGCCGCCCGCTACCGGGACACGCCGTGGCGGACGAACAGCGACGTCCCCGGCCATGAGCTGCGCACCCGCTGGCACGCCGTGCCCGGCGCGATGACGGAGGCCGAGAGCAGCCTGGAGCGCGGCACCCTGACCGCCCGAGGCTTGGACCGGGTGCTGCGGGTCGCCTGGACCGTCGCGGACCTCGCGGGCCACGACCGCCCCGACGAGACGGACGTGGCCCTCGCCCTGCAACTGCGCACGGGGGTGCCCCGCGGGGTGCCCATGGTGCTCGGGGCCCGGCCGTGAGCGCGGAGCCCGAACGGGAGGGGCTGCCTGCCCCGGCACCGGGCCCGGCCTCGGCTCCGGCACCCCCGGCTCCGCCCCGCGCGACGGCAGGCACCCCGGAAGGCCCGCCGGATCCGGCTCGGAGCCCGGAAACGGCTCGGAGCCCGGAAACGGCGCGGCGCCCGGATCCCGCTCGGAGCCCGGAACCGGCTGCGCCCCCGGAGCCACCACCGCGCCCGCAGTGCGAGCCGCTCGCCGTGCCAGCCCCCGACGAGGAACGGCTCGCACGAATCGCCCTGACCCGGGTGCTCGAACCGGGGGACGCCGTGGGCGGCTGGTGGCTGCGGGAGTGGGGAGCCGCCGCCGTGCTGCGGCGGCTCCAGGACGGGGCGGCGATGCTGCCCGGGGTGAGCACCCGGCGCTGGGAGGGCCTGCGGGCACGGGCCGCCCGGACGCGGGCCGGACAGGACCTGGAGGTGGCCGCGGCGGCGGGGGCGCGCTTCGTGACGCCCCAGGACACGGAGTGGCCCGCGCAACTCGACGACCTGGGGGACGCGCGGCCCGTGGGGCTCTGGGTGCGGGGCCGGCCGTCGCTGCGCATCTGGGCGCTGCGCTCGGTCGCCGTCGTGGGCGCGCGGGCGTGCACGGAGTACGGGGCGCACATGGCGGCAAGCCTCGGCGCGGGCCTCGCCGAGCGCGGTTGGGTGGTGGTGTCCGGCGGCGCGTACGGCGTGGACGGCGCCGCGCACCGGGGCGCACTGGGCGCGGGCGGCGCCACCGTGGCAGTGGTGGCGTGCGGGGTCGACCGGCCCTACCCCCGCGGACACGCCCAGTTGCTCGACAGAATCGCGGAACAGGGGCTCGTAGTGGGGGAGTTGCCGCCCGGCGACCACCCGACGCCGAGCCGGTTCATCCTGCGGAACAGGGTCATCGCCGCCCTCACCCGGGGCACGGTCGTGGTGGAGGCGGCCTACCGCAGCGGGGCCCTGGTCACGGCGCGAGCCGCGCGGGACCTCGGGCGGTTCACGATGGGGGTGCCCGGGCCCGCCACCAGCGGCCTCTCGGCGGGGGTGCACGAACTGCTGCGCGGGGACGCGGTGCTCGTCACGGACGCCGCGGAAGTGGTGGAGCTGGTTGGGGACATGGGTGAGCTGGCCCCGCGGCGGCGCGGCCCCGTCGTGCCGCGCGACCTGCTCGGCCCCGGCGCCGCCCGGGTCCTCGCGGCGCTGCCGGCCCGGGGTGGCGCGGCCGTGCCCGACATCGCGCGGGAGGCCGGCACCAGCGCGGACGACGCGGTCGCCAGGCTGTACGAGCTTCGCTCCCTGGGGTTTGTCGAACGGCTGGGCGACGGCTGGCAGTTGACACGCCAGGCGTTTCTGTCCGCCATTCCGGAGGAGGGTGATGCGTGACGGTGCGTGTTCCGCCGGATGGATGACGGCGTGGCGCCCGCCTGACGGCCGCGTGAATCGGCGCAGTTGGCGCCTTAGATCCATTACGCAGAGCGACCGCTCCGGACCGCCGGGACGTGAAGCGGAACGTATCTGCGTACGCCCGATCCCATACTCTTCGCTCACCGCGACACTTCAGTCACGCTACGCTCACAACGAATCCGGTGCAGACAGGCAATCAGACGGACAACCCCACCCACTCCACGCAAACCACCACCGCACCAGTTCCGGCAACCTCCCAGGTTCACGGCAGAACGGCTCAAGGCGACGTATGCCCCAGCACACCTCCGGGTCCGACCGGGCGGCAGTTCCCCCCGCCGCCCGAAGCGGCGAGCAGGAGCGGCGGCCCCCCGCGCCCTCGTCGCTGGACGAGCTGTGGCGGTCGTACAAGGCGACGGGTGACGGGCGGCTGCGCGAGCAGCTCATCCTGCACTACTCGCCCCTGGTCAAGTACGTCGCGGGCCGGGTGAGCGTGGGTCTGCCGCCCAACGTCGAACAGGCGGACTTCGTGTCGTCCGGGGTCTTCGGGCTCATCGACGCGATCGAGAAGTTCGACATCGAGCGGTCCATCAAGTTCGAGACGTACGCGATCACCCGCATCCGCGGGGCGATGATCGACGAGCTGCGGGCGCTGGACTGGATCCCTCGGTCGGTACGGCAGAAGGCGCGCAACGTGGAGCGGGCCTACACCACCCTGGAGGCGCGGCTCAGGCGCACCCCCTCGGAGAGCGAGGTCGCCGCCGAGATGGGCATCCCGATCGAGGAACTGCACGCGGTCTTCAGCCAGTTGTCCCTGGCCAACGTCGTCGCCCTGGAGGAGCTGCTGCACGTCGGCGGCGAGGGCGGCGACCGGCTGAGCCTGATGGACACGCTGGAGGACACCGCCGCCGACAACCCGGTCGAGGTCGCCGAGGACCGTGAGCTGCGGCGGCTGCTCGCCCGCGCCATCAACACGCTGCCGGAGCGGGAGAAGACCGTCGTCACGCTCTACTACTACGAGGGCCTCACCCTCGCCGAGATCGGGAACGTGCTCGGCGTGACCGAGAGCCGGGTCAGCCAGATCCACACCAAGTCGGTGCTCCAGCTCCGGGCGAAGCTGGCCAGTTTCGGCCGCTGAGCACGCTGAATCGTCCCTCCCCAGCCCCCTCCCTCGGCCGCCGCCCCGCCTCGACGCGCCCTCGCCGCCGGGCAGAGAGCCTGCTTGGCGGGCTCCCCTGGCGCGAGGGGCGTCCGTAGAGTGGAGGCGTGCCAAGGATTCGAGCGGCCTCTGTGGCCGAGCACCGGTCGATGCAGCGCGGCGCCCTGCTGGACGCCGCGCGCACCCTGCTGTCCGAGGGCGGTACGGAGGCGCTGACGTTCCCCGCGCTCGCCGAGCGCACGGGCCTCGCGCGATCGTCCGTCTACGAGTACTTCCGTTCCCGCGCGGCCGTCGTCGAAGAGCTGTGCGAGGTGGACTTCCCCGTCTGGGCGGCGGAGGTCGAGGCCGCGATGGAGCGGGCGGAGACGCCCGAGGGCCAGGTCGAGGCCTATGTGCGCCAGCAGCTCGCACTGGTCGGGGACCGGCGGCACCGGGCCGTCGTCGCCATCTCCGCGAGCGAGCTGGACGCCGGCGCGCGGGAGAAGATCCGGGCCGCGCACGGAGGCCTGGTGGCCATGATCGTGGAGGCGCTCGGCGCCCTCGGTCACCAGGAGCCCCGGCTCGCGGCCATGCTGCTCCAGGGCATCGTGGACGCCGCGGTACGGCGGATCGAGCTGGGCGTGGCCGAGGAACCCGAGGCCATCACGGAGGCGGCTGTGGGTATGGCGCTACGCGGCGTCCAGGGCTGACCCCCACCTCCCGGGGGCCCTCCCTCCCCTCCCCCCCCGCCCTCCCCTCCCCCCTCACCCACCCGCCCCCTATGTCCCAAGCCACCCCCGGCCGCCATGAACCAAGGCCGCCCGTCCGCCCTGCCGCTGCATCAGCCGGGCCCGGCCGCCCCCACGCGGGAGAGCGGCGGACCTTCCGCCCGGGACGGCTCCGTCTGCCGGGGCAGCCCTCTCGCTAGAGGCAGCCCCGCACGCCGCGGCGGAGCGCCCACTCACGGCGGCCCCCTACGCCCGGCGCCCCCAGGCCCGCACGTACCACCTACACAGGCCAGCCCAGCGAACCCCCCCACCCACACCACCTACGCACCCCCCGCTCAAAGCACCTTCAGAGCCCCCGGCAACCCCCCACCCACCGGCAACAACCGTGACGGCCCCCCTCCCAGCAGCCAGGGCGGCAGCAGGCCCAGCGGGTTCAGGTACGTGTCCGCGCGGCGGAGGCCCCAGTGGAGGCAGGCGGTGGGGCAGTGGTAGCGGGCGGTGGGTTCCACGGTGCCGAGGACGTCGCCCGTGGTGACCTCGGCGCCCTTGCGGACCGACGGGCGTACCGGCTCGTAGGTCGTGCGCAGGGGCGGGTCGCCCGTGGCCTTCAGTTCCACCGCGATCACGCCTCGGCCCGCCACCCGGCCCGCGAAGGAGACGCGGCCCGGTGCCACCGCGCGTACGGCGGAGCCCGGGGGTGCGGCCAGGTCCACGCCCCGGTGGCCGGGGCCGTAGGCCGTCGCCGGGGGTTCCCAGCCCCGCACGACCAGGGGCCGCGGGCCCACCGGCCAGGCGCCGCCCCCACCGGGCGGCGCCGCGACGGACCCGTCGGCGAAGGGCGGCGGGCCCGGGACCGCAAGGGCGGTGAAGGGCGGCGGACCCGGACCCGGGCCCGCGCGGACAGTGGAGGGCGGCGGGCCCAGGGCCGAGTCGGTGGCGAAGGGCGGCGGGCCCGGGGTCGCGTCGGTGGCGAAGGGCGGCGGACCGGGGACCGCGCAGGCGGTCGGGGGTGGGAGGGTCGCGAGGAGTGTGAGCGCGGCCAGGGCCAGTGCTGGTGTCAGGGGTCGTCGTCCGTGTGACATGCGAGAACGGTCCCGCGACCGGGCCGGTGCGCGGGGATCATGGCCGGGAACGGTGGACTACCGGTCGGTTGTGGACAGCGGCGTCACCCGGCGCCTCGCGGGTCCCGTACACTTCATGTGGCGATCCGGGCCACCGGGTCGACTTCGCACGCCCCGGCACCGGGCTTTCGCAGCCGCCGGTGTCAGCGCCTTTCGGTCCCGCACGCGAGTGCGTGGCACGGCGCGCGGCAGGGCGTCAGGAAACAACCGAGAAAACACCAAGGAGTACGGCCATGGCCGTCGTCACGATGCGGGAGCTGCTGGAGAGCGGCGTCCACTTCGGTCACCAGACCCGTCGTTGGAACCCGAAGATGAAGCGCTTCATCTTCACGGAGCGCAACGGCATCTACATCATCGACCTGCTCCAGTCGCTGTCGTACATCGACCGCGCCTACGAGTTCGTCAAGGAGACCGTCGCCCACGGCGGCACGGTCATGTTCGTCGGTACGAAGAAGCAGGCGCAGGAGGCCATCGCCGAGCAGGCCACCCGCGTCGGCATGCCCTACGTGAACCAGCGCTGGCTGGGCGGCATGCTCACCAACTTCTCGACCGTCTACAAGCGCCTGCAGCGCCTCAAGGAGCTTGAGGCCATCGACTTCGAGGACGTGGCCGCCTCCGGCCTCACCAAGAAGGAGCTGCTGGTCCTCTCCCGCGAGAAGGCCAAGCTGGAGAAGACCCTCGGCGGTATCCGCGAGATGCAGAAGGTGCCCAGCGCCGTCTGGATCGTGGACACCAAGAAGGAGCACATCGCCGTCGGCGAGGCGCGCAAGCTGAACATCCCGGTCGTCGCGATCCTCGACACCAACTGCGACCCCGACGAGGTCGACTACAAGATCCCGGGCAACGACGACGCGATCCGCTCCGTCACCCTGCTCACCCGCGTGATCGCCGACGCCGTCGCCGAGGGCCTCATCGCCCGTTCCGGCGTCGCCACCGGTGACTCCAAGCCGGGCGAGAAGGCCGCGGGCGAGCCGCTCGCCGAGTGGGAGCGCGACCTGCTCGAGGGCGAGAAGAAGGCCGACGAGAAGCCGGCCGAGGAGAAGGCCGACGACAAGCCGGCCGACGAGAAGCCCGCCGACGAGGCCAAGGCCGAGGACAAGCCCGCCGAGGCCCCGGCCGCGGACGCCGCTGAGCAGGCCTGACCTCAGCATCGGACGCTGACGGCGGGGGCCCGCGCCACGAGCGCGGCCCCCGCCGTTCACCCGTAGATCTTCGACTCCAGGAAAGACTTCCGAGAATCATGGCGAACTACACCGCCGCCGACGTCAAGAAGCTCCGCGAGCTCACGGGCGCCGGCATGATGGACTGCAAGAAGGCGCTCGACGAGGCCGAGGGCGACGTCGAGAAGGCCGTAGAGGCGCTGCGCATCAAGGGCCAGAAGGGCGTCGCCAAGCGCGAGGGCCGCTCCGCCGAGAACGGCGCGATCGTCTCCCTCATCGCCGACGACAACAGCTCCGGTGTCGTCGTCGAGCTGAAGTGCGAGACGGACTTCGTCGCCAAGGGCGAGAAGTTCCAGTCCGTGGCCAACGCCATCGCCGCGCACGTCGCCAAGACGAACCCGGCCGACATCGAGGCGCTGCTCGCCTCCGAGATCGAGGCCGGCAAGACCGTCCAGGCCTTCGTCGACGAGGCCAACGCCAACCTCGGCGAGAAGATCGTCCTGGACCGCTTCGCGCAGTTCGCCGACGGCTACGTCTCCGCGTACATGCACCGCACGATGCCCGACCTGCCCCCGCAGATCGGTGTCCTCGTCGAGCTCGACAAGCCGAACGCCGAGGTCGCCAAGGGCGTCGCCCAGCACATCGCCGCCTTCGCGCCGAAGTACCTCTCCAAGGAGGACGTCCCGGCCGAGGTCGTCGAGGCCGAGCGCCGCGTCGCCGAGGAGACCACCCGCGCCGAGGGCAAGCCCGAGGCCGCCCTGCCGAAGATCGTCGAGGGTCGCCTCAACGGCTTCTTCAAGGACGCCACCCTCCTGGGCCAGCCGTACGCCCTCGACAACAAGAAGTCGGTCGAGAAGGTCCTGCAGGAGGCCGGTGTCACCCTGAAGCGCTTCGCGCGCATCAAGGTCGGCATCTGAGTCCTCACCACGATCCGCGGTGGACCCCGCTAGGGTCTACCGCGGTCGCCCGCGCGCGCAGCGGCGCGTGCGTCGGCCGTGACGCCGTCCCTGAGGGCCCCGAGAGCGACGGGTGCCCCCGCGGGTGGCGGACGACCGCAAGAACTGACGAGGAGGCCATTGCCGAGCATGGGATGAAACACCACCCCACCGGCAATGGCCTCTTCGTATGTGCACCACAAGGAGAACTCCATGACCAAGGCCGACACCAAGACTGACGACGGCAAAGTGGCCGGGCGCTTCCTGCTGAAGCTCTCCGGCGAGGCGTTCGCCGGAGGCGGCGGCCTCGGCGTCGACCCCGACGTGGTGCACAAGATCGCCCGCGAGATCGCGGCCGTCGTGCGGGACGGCGCGCAGATCGCCGTCGTCATCGGCGGCGGCAACTTCTTCCGCGGCGCCGAGCTCCAGCAGCGCGGCATGGACCGGGCCCGCTCCGACTACATGGGCATGCTCGGCACGGTCATGAACTGCCTCGCCCTGCAGGACTTCCTGGAGAAGGAAGGCATCGACTGCCGCGTGCAGACCGCCATCACCATGGGCCAGGTCGCGGAGCCGTACATCCCGCTGCGCGCCGTGCGCCACCTGGAGAAGGGCCGCGTCGTCATCTTCGGCGCCGGCATGGGCATGCCGTACTTCTCCACCGACACCACCGCCGCCCAGCGCGCCCTGGAGATCGACGCCGAGGCCCTGCTCATGGGCAAGAACGGCGTCGACGGGGTCTACGACTCCGACCCGAAGAAGAACCCGGACGCGGTGAAGTTCGACTCCCTCGGCTACGGCGAGGTCATCACCCGCGACCTCAAGGTCGCCGACGCCACCGCCATCACGCTGTGCCGGGACAACAAGCTGCCCATCCTGGTCTTCGAGCTGCTCGCCGAGGGCAATATCGCGCGGGCGGTCAAGGGTGAGAAGATCGGCACGCTCGTCGGCGAGCAGCACACCCGGGCCTGAGCCGACGACGTCCTTCCCCGTACGGGGCTCCGCCGGGCCCCACGGGGCGCCGAGGAGCCTCCACGGGCCTCGGGGAGGCCTTCGAGGGTCCTTCGGGGGGCCTTCGAGGGGATGGACAAAGCCCTGCCGGTCGGACACCGTGCAGGAAAGAGACGCGACGCAGCCGGCCGATCCATGGAAGCCGGGCCCACTCACAGACACGCAGGAGCAAGTGGTGATCGAAGAGACCCTCCTCGAGGCCGAGGAGAAGATGGAGAAGGCCGTCGTGGTCGCCAAGGAGGACTTCGCCGCGATCCGCACGGGCCGTGCGCACCCGGCGATGTTCAACAAGATCGTGGCCGACTACTACGGCGCGCTGACGCCGATCAACCAGCTCGCCTCGTTCTCGGTGCCCGAGCCGCGCATGGCGGTCGTGACGCCGTTCGACAAGAGCGCGCTGCGCAACATCGAGCAGGCGATCCGGGACTCCGACCTCGGCGTCAACCCGAGCAACGACGGCAACATCATCCGGGTGACGTTCCCCGAGCTCACCGAGGAGCGCCGCCGCGAGTACATCAAGGTCGCCAAGGGCAAGGCCGAGGACTCGAAGGTGTCGATCCGCTCGGTGCGCCGCAAGGCCAAGGACCTCCTCGACAAGGCCATCAAGGACGGCGACATCGGCGAGGACGAGGGCCGCCGCGCCGAGAAGGACCTCGACGACCTCACCTCCAAGTACGTCGCCCAGGTCGACGAGCTGCTCAAGCACAAGGAAGCCGAGCTGCTCGAGGTCTGACCCGTGGGGTCCGACCGAGTCGAGCGACGTCTGATCTAGGTCTGAGGAATCCGATTCCGTGAACGACACTTCCTGGGGGGCGCCGTCCAGAGCCGGGTACTGGGGGGCGCCCGACCAGGGGCCGGTCCAGGGTGCTGCCCCGGTGGGTCCCGCACACGATGCGCACGCGCTGAATCCGTCAGAGACTCAGCCCATGCCCATCGTTCCCGACGTAGCCGCGAGCGGCGGACACCAGGACGACGACCGGGGGGCTGCTCAGTCGAGCGGCCCCCTGTTCCGTGACGAGACCGCGCCCGCCGCGCAGCCGTCGCACGCAGCGCACGCGGCGCACTCTCCGAACCCCGCGCAGAAGCCGCAGGAGCCCATGACCGGCGCACCACAGCCCGCCCCCGCCGCCCCGCAGAAGAAGAGCGCGGGCCGCGACCTCGGGGCGGCCATAGGGGTCGGGGTGGGACTCGGCGCGGTCATCGTCGCGTCGCTGTTCATCAAGAAGGCGGCCTTCGTCGGCGTCATAGCGGTCGCCGTCGTGGTCGGCCTGTGGGAGCTCACCTCCCGCCTCCAGGAGCGCAAGGCCATCAAGGCGCCGCTCGTGCCGCTCGCGGTCGGCGGCGCGGCGATGGTCGTCGCCGGGTACGTGCGCGGCCCCGAGGGGGCCTGGGTGGCCATGGCCCTCACCGCGCTCGCGGTCCTCGTCTGGCGTATGACCGAGCCGCCCGAGGGCTACCTCAAGGACGTCACGGCGGGCGTCTTCGCGGCCTTCTACGTGCCGTTCCTCGCCACCTTCGTGGCCCTGATGCTCACCGCGGACGACGGGCCCTGGCGCGTCTTCGTCTTCCTGCTGCTGACCGTGGTCAGCGACACCGGCGCGTACGCGGTCGGGTGGCGGTTCGGCAAGCACAAGCTGGCACCGCGGATCAGCCCCGGCAAGACCCGCGAGGGCCTGCTCGGGGCGGCGGCGTTCGCGATGGCGGCGGGCGCGCTGTGCATGCACTTCCTGATCGACGACGGCACCTGGTGGCAGGGCGTCCTGCTCGGCCTCGCGGTCGCGGCCTCCGCGACCCTGGGCGACCTCGGCGAATCCATGATCAAACGCGACCTCGGCATCAAGGACATGGGCACCCTCCTGCCGGGCCACGGCGGCATCATGGACCGCCTGGACTCCCTGCTGCCCACGGCCCCGGTGGTGTGGCTGCTGCTGGTGACGTTCGTCGGATCCGGGTGACCCCCGGGCCCCGGCGCCGCGCGTCGGCGCCGGGGCCTCGTACGGAGATCGCACTCGTGTGACCTGCGGTTTCATGAGAGAGGGGCTCGTTGTCCACAGGCGGCGGGCCCCTCGCCGTATCTCTGGGACAATGGAAGCATCATGCCCAAGCCCGGAGAACTCACTTTCGTCGCCCCCCGCGGAGCCAAGAAGCCGCCGCGGCATCTCGCCGACCTCTCGCCCGCGGAGCGGAAGGAGGCTGTCGCCGCCATCGGGGAGAAGCCGTTCCGCGCCAAGCAGCTCTCGCAGCACTACTTCGCGCGGTACGCGCACGACCCCGAGCAGTGGACGGACATTCCGGCCGGTGCGCGGGGCAGGCTGCGGGATGAGCTGCTTCCGGAGCTGATGAGTGTCGTGCGGCACATCAGCTGTGACGACGACACCACCCGCAAGACGCTGTGGCGGCTGTTCGACGGCACGCTCGTGGAGTCCGTGCTCATGCGCTACCCGGACCGGGTGACCATGTGCATCAGCTCGCAGGCGGGCTGCGGCATGAACTGCCCGTTCTGCGCCACGGGCCAGGCGGGCCTGGACCGGAACCTGTCGACGGCCGAGATCGTGCACCAGATCGTCGACGGCATGCGGGCCCTCAGGGACGGGGAGATCCCCGGCGGCCCGGCCCGGCTCAGCAACATCGTCTTCATGGGCATGGGCGAGCCGCTCGCCAACTACAACAGGGTCGTGGGCGCCATCCGCCGCCTCACCGACCCCGAGCCCGACGGCCTCGGCCTGTCGCAGCGCGGCATCACCGTCTCCACGGTCGGCCTGGTGCCCGCCATCCACCGCTTCGCCGACGAGGGCTTCAAGTGCCGCCTGGCGATCTCGCTGCATGCGCCCGACGACGAGCTGCGCGACACGCTCGTCCCGGTGAACACCCGCTGGAAGGTCCGCGAGGTCCTCGACGCCGGTTGGGAGTACGCGGACAAGTCCGGGCGGCGCCTGTCCATCGAGTACGCCCTGATCCGCGACATCAACGACCACGCGTGGCGCGGTGACCGCCTGGGCCGGCTGCTCAAGGGCAAGCCGGTGCACGTCAACCTGATCCCGCTGAACCCGACCCCCGGCTCGAAGTGGACGGCCTCGCGCCCCGAGGACGAGAAGGCCTTCGTGGAGGCCATCGCCGCCCACGGCGTGCCGGTCACGATCCGTGACACCCGCGGGCAGGAGATCGACGGGGCGTGCGGGCAGCTCGCCGCGGCCGAGAGGTAGTCTTGGCGGCGTACTGACATCTGCATATTCCGACAGGGGAGCGCCACAGCGCTGAGAGTGCGGCACCGGCCGCAGACCCTCTGAACCTCGCCCAGGTCATTCTGGGTAGGAAGTTCGGTCACCACTCAAGCTGTTGCGCCCTGCCCGGGCCCGGCCGGCCCCCGGCCGGGTGGCCCCGGGCGGGGCCGCGTCTCTTCCTGGTCCCCTCCAGGAGGATCGAACTCACGTGAGCACCACCAAGAAGGCCACGGTCGCCGCGCTCGCGGTGGGCCTCGGGCTCGTCGCCGTCTCCGCGTGCGGCTCCGGCTCCGACAGCGGCTCCGGCACCGGCTCCATGAGCGTCACGCTGGTCAGCCACAGCTCCTTCAACGTCTCCAAGGACGTCCTGAAGGACTTCGAGAAGCGGTCCGGCTACAAGGTCCGCGTCCTCAAGGACGGCGACGCCGGGCAGGCCGTCAACAAGGCCCTCCTGACCAAGGGCAACCCGCAGGGCGACGTCTTCTTCGGCGTCGACAACACGCTGCTCTCGCGCGCCCTCGACAACGGCCTCTTCCAGCCGCACCGGGCGAAGGACGCGGACCTCGTCCTGCCGGAGTACCGGCTGCCCGAGGGCGAGCACCGGGTGACGCCCGTCGACAGCGGCGACATCTGCGTGAACTACGACAAGAAGTACTTCGCCGACAAGAAGCTCGCCCCGCCGAAGACCTTCGACGACCTGGTCAAGCCCGCGTACAAGAACCTGCTGGTCACCGAGAACGCCTCCACGTCCTCGCCCGGCCTCGGCTTCCTGCTCGGCACCGCCGCGAAGTACGGCGACGACAACTGGCCGGGCTACTGGAAGAAGCTCAAGGCCAACGGCGTCAAGGTCGTCGACGGCTGGGACCAGGCCTACAACCAGGAGTTCTCCGGCTCGGCCGGCGGCAGGAAGGCCAAGGGCGACCGCCCGCTCGTCGTGTCCTACGCCTCCTCGCCGCCCGTGGAGGTGCTGTACGCCGAGCCGCGGCCCAAGGAGGCGCCGACCGGCGTCGCCACCGGCACCTGCTTCCGGCAGATCGAGTACGCGGGCCTCCTCAGCAACGCCAAGAACCCCAAGGGCGGCAAGGCGCTCCTCGACTTCCTGTCCGGCAAGCGGTTCCAGGACGACATGCCGCTGCAGATGTTCGTGAACCCCGTGCGGAAGGCCGCGCAGGTGCCCGCGCTGTTCCGGGAGTACGGCGTCGAGATCGACAAGCCGGAGACCATGGCGCCGAAGAAGATCGCCGAGAACCGTGAGCCGTGGGTCAAGTCGTGGACCTCGCTCGTCCTGAAGTGACCAAGGGGCCCGAAGGGGACCCGGCCCCGGACGGCGCGGCCGGGCCCCCGGCCCGCCGCGGCCGGGGGCTCCGCCTCTCGCGGGGCGGCGCGGCGCGGCTCGGCCTGATGGCCCTGCCCGTCGCGTTCTTCGCGGTCTTCTTCGCCTATCCGGTCGCCGCGATCGTCGCGCGCGGCCTGAAGGTGAACGGCGCCTGGCGGTTCGGGCGGATCGCCGACGTGCTCGGGCAGTCCGACATCCAGCACGTGCTGTGGTTCACCACCTGGCAGGCGCTCGCCTCGACCGCGCTCACCCTCCTGCTCGCGCTCCCCGGCGCATACGTCTTCGCGCGCTTCGACTTCCGGGGCAAACAGGTGCTGCGCGCGGTCGTCACCGTGCCGTTCGTGCTGCCGACCGTCGTCGTGGGCACCGCCTTCCTCGCGCTGATCGGGCGCGGCGGGCTCCTCGACGAGCTGTGGGGGGTGCGCCTGGACACCACCGTCTGGGCGATCCTGCTCGCGCACGTCTTCTTCAACTACGCCGTGGTCGTGCGCACCGTCGGCGGCCTGTGGGCGCAGCTCGACCCGCGCCAGGAGGAGGCCGCCCGGATGCTCGGCGCCTCCCGGCCGCGGGCCTGGCGGACGGTGACGCTGCCCGCGCTGGCGCCCGCGGTGGCGGCCGCCGCGCTGATGGTGTTCCTGTTCACGTTCACGTCCTTCGGCATCGTGCAGATCCTCGGCGGACCCACGTACGCGACGCTCGAGGTGGAGATCTACCGGCAGACGGCCAACCTGTTCGACCTGGCGACGGCGGCCGTGCTGACCCTCGTGCAGTTCGCCGCCGTCGGCGCGGTCCTCGCCGTGCACGCCTGGACCGTGCGCCGGCGCGAGAGCACGCTCCGGCTCGTCGACGCCGCCACGACGGCGCGCCCGCCGCGCGGCGCCGGGCAGCGCGGGCTGCTCGGGTTCGTGCTGCTCACCGTGGCCGCGCTGATCGTGCTGCCGCTCGGCGTCCTCGTCCAGCGCTCCCTCGACACCTCCGAGGGTCCCGGCTTCGCCTACTACGAGCAGCTCACCTCGACCGACGGCGGGGCGTTCCTGGTCCCGCCGATCGACGCCGTCTGGAACTCGCTCCAGTACGCCGTGGTGGCCACCGCCATCGCCCTGGTGGTCGGGGGGCTCGCGGCGACGGCGCTCACCCGGCGCGCGGGCCGGCTCGTGCGCGGCTTCGACGCGCTGCTCATGCTGCCGCTCGGCGTGTCCGCCGTGACCGTCGGCTTCGGCTTCCTCATCGCCCTGGACGAGCCGCCGCTGGACCTGCGGGCGTCGTGGTTCCTGGTGCCGCTCGCCCAGGCCCTCGTGGGCGTGCCGTTCGTGATCCGTACGATGCTGCCGGTGCTGCGCGCGGTGGACGGGCGGCTGCGCGAGGCGGCGGCCGTGCTCGGCGCCTCGCCGCTGCGGGCCTGGCGGGAGGTGGACCTGCCGCTGGTGCGGCGGGCGCTGCTCGTCGCGGCCGGGTTCGCCTTCGCGGTGTCGCTCGGCGAGTTCGGCGCGACGGTGTTCATCGCCCGGCCCGACAACCCGACGCTGCCGGTCGCGGTGGCCACGCTCTTCGGGCGCCCCGGGGACCTCAACTACGGGCAGGCGATGGCCCTGTCCACGATCCTCATGGTGGTGTGCGCCGTCTCGCTGCTGCTCCTGGAGCGGGTGCGCACGGACCGTACGACGGGAGAGTTCTGATGACCGCCACGGCCCCCGCGGCGAGCGGACCGGACCCGCTGCTGCGGCTCGACGGGGCCACGGTGCGCTTCGGCGCGCGGGCCGCGCTCGACGCCGTCGACCTCGCCGTCGCCGAGCACGAGATCGTGTGCGTCCTCGGTCCCAGCGGCAGCGGCAAGTCCACGCTGCTGCGCGCGGTCGCCGGGCTCCAGGCGCTCGACGCCGGGCGGATCGCGCTCGGCGGGCACGACCAGACCGGGGTGCCCGCGCACAAGCGGGGCGTGGGCCTCATGTTCCAGGACCACCAGCTGTTCCCGCAGCGGGACGTGGCGGGCAACGTGGCCTTCGGGCTGCGCATGCGCAAGGTGCCGCGCGCCGAGCAGGCCCTGCGGGTCGCGGAACTCCTCGACCTGGTGGGCCTCCCCGGCGCCCAGAAGCGGGCCGTCTCCGCGCTGTCGGGCGGGGAGCAGCAGCGGGTCGCGCTCGCGCGGGCGCTGGCCCCCCGGCCGCGGCTGCTGATGCTCGACGAGCCGCTCGGCCAGCTCGACCGCTCGCTGCGGGAGCGTTTGGTCGCCGAACTGCGGGAGCTTTTCCAGGAGTTGGGTACGACGGTGCTCGCCGTCACGCACGACCAGGGCGAGGCGTTCGCGCTCGCCGACCGGGTCGTGGTGATGCGGGACGGCCGCATCGCCCAGTCCGGTACGCCTCTGGAGGTGTGGCGCAGGCCCGCCGACGAGTTCGTGGCGCGCTTCCTCGGCTTCGACAACGTGGTCGACGCGACGGTCACCGGCGGCAGCGCCGAGACGGTGTGGGGCAAGGTGCCGGTGCCGGAGGGGACCGCGGACGGGCGGTGCCGGCTGCTCGTACGGCCCGCCGGTGTGCGCCTCACGGGCGTGGACGACGGGCTCGCGTGCGTCGTGACGGGGCGCACGTTCCGGGGGACGCACGTCGCCGTGCGCCTGGAGCCCACCGGCGATGGGGGCGCGCCCCGCCTGGAGGCCGCGTGCGGGCTGCGGGACGCGCCGGAGCCGGGCGCGCGCGTGGGGGTGCGCTTCGCGGTGGAGGAAATCGTGGTGCTGCGGCCGGGGGCGGCGTCCTAGGGTCGGACGCATGACGATCCTCCCGTACGAGCGTTACCGCACCGAAGTCGCCGCGCAGTTGGCGAGCCTGCGGACGACCCTGGACGGCGCCGACCTGTCGATGACCGTGCCCACGTGCCCCGACTGGACCCTCGACCGCCTGGCTCGGCACGTCGGGGGCGCCGTGCGCTGGGTCGAGCTGCACGTGCGCACGCGGACGACGGAGAACATCCCCGACTCGGAGGTGCCCGGCTTCCACGGCCCTGAGGAGGGCGGCGCCGCCGCGCTGGACGCGTGGCTGGCCGAGACGGCGGAGATGTTCGACGCGACGCTGCGCGGCGCCGACGCGGACACGCCGGTGTGGTCCTGGACGGGCGAGGCCACCGCCGGGTTCTGGGCGCGGCGGATGACGCACGAGGTGGCGATCCACCGCGCGGACGCGGCCCTCGCCGTCGGGGTGCCGTACGAGCTCGCGCCGGAGGTGGCCGCCGACGCCGTCGACGAGTGGCTGGACATCGTACGGTTCGTGCAGCGGGTGGCGGCGGACGAGCGGGCGGTGGCGCTGCGCGGCGACGGGCGGACGCTGCACCTGCACGCCACCGACGCCGGGCCGGAGCTGGCCGCGGAGTGGACCATCACGCTCGGTCCCGACGGGGTGTCCTGGGAGCGGAGGCACACCAAGGCGGACGTCGCGCTGCGCGGGCCGCTGACGGAGGTGCTGCTCGCGTTCTACCGGCGGCGGCCGGTGGACTCCGGCCGGGTGGAGGTCCTCGGCGACCGGGAACTCCTGGAGTTCTGGCTGGAGCGGGCCTCGTTCGGCTGAGGCCTGCGGCGCACCGGGGGCGCGGTCAGTCCGCCAGCGCCGCCAGCGCCCCCGCCGCCTCCGCCACGGTGTCCACCAGGGTGACGCGCCGGGCCATCGGGCGGTCCTTCGCCAGGGACTGGAGCAGGGGCCAGGCCGGGAGGCGGGTCGTCCAGTGCTCCCGGTCCACCAGGACCATGGGGGTGGGCTCGCCGCGCGACGCGTAGTAGTTGGGCGTCGCGTTGTCGAAGATCTCCTGCACCGTCCCGGCGGCGCCGGGGAGGAATATGACGCCCGCGTTCGAGCGGGCGAGCAGCCCGTCCTCGCGCGTGGCGTTGGCGAAGTACTTGGCGAGGTGGGAGGCGAACGCGTTCGGCGGCTCGTGGCCGTAGAACCACGTGGGGATGCCGACCGAGGCCCCGCCGGACGGCCACCGCTCCCGCACGGCGAAGGCGGCCCGCGCCCACTCGGTCACCGACGGCGTGAACGAGGGCGCCTTGGCGAGGAGTTCGAGCGCCTCGTCCAGGGCGGCGTCGTCGAAGGGGGCGGTGTACGCGCCGAGGTTCGCCGCCTCCATGGCGCCGGGGCCGCCGCCGGTGGCCACCGTGAGCCCGGCGCGCGCGAGGGAGCGTCCGAGCCGGGCCGCGCCGGCGTACGCGTCCGTGCCCCGGGCCATCCGGTGGCCGCCCATGACGCCCACGACCCGCTCGCCGTGCAGGAGTTCGTCGAGGGCGTCGGAGACGGAGTCGTCGTGGACCGCGCGCAGCATGGAGGCGAAGACGTCGCCGTCGGCCTTGGTGCGCTGGAACCAGGCGTACGCCCGGGCGTCGGGGGTCGCCTCGTAGCCGCCGTCGGACAGGCCCGCGTACAGGTCATCGGGCGCGTAGAGCCGGGCGCGGTAGGGGTCGAAGGGGAGGCCGGGCACGGGCGGGAAGACCAGCGCTCCCGAGGCGCGGACCCGGGCCGCCGCGTCCTGGCCCATCGGGCAGCCGAGGAAGACGGCGTCCGTGGTGTCGACCGTGAGCAGCACGTCCGTACGGTCGGTCAGGTCGACGGCCTGGACGCGGTGTCCGGCGAGGGAGCCGCGTCCGGCGACGACCTCGTCGAACTCGGCGAGCGTCTCGATCTCGCGGTCGCCGGGGTGCGGGGCGGATGCCGCGGAGTCGCCGGGGCGCGGGGCGGATGCTGCGGAGGGAGGCATCCGCCCATGCTAGGCACCCGGGCGGGGGAGGGGAGCCTCAGCCCTGGACCTCCGCCGGATCCATCCACATGACCTCCCAGGTGTGGCCGTCGAGGTCGTCGAAGGAGCGGCCGTACATCGAGCCGTAGTCCTGGGTGCGGCCGGCCGTGCCGCCCGCCGCGAGGGCCTTGTCCACGATCTCGTCGACCTTCTCGCGGCTCTCCGCGCTCAGACACAGCAGCACCTCGCTGGTCTTCGTGGCGTCGGCGATCTCCTTGCCCGTGAACTCCTGGTAGCGCGGCTTGGCGAGCAGCATCGCGACGATCGTGTCGCTGATCACGACGCAGGCGCAGTCGTCCGTCGAGAACTGCGGGTTGATCGTGTGGCCGAGCTCCGTGAAGAACTTCTTGGAGGCCTCGACGTCGGCGACGGCCAGGTTCACGAAGATCATCTGCTGGTGCATGGGGTGTCTCCCGCAGGTGCGTAGCTGGGTACGTGGTGGCTTACGCAGGGGTAGACAGGTGGCTGCGGCGGAAGTCATCGCTGGGGGCGAATATTTTTTCGGCGAAGTCGCATCGCGTGCGGGACGGCGCCCGTTGCGGCCCCTTCTGTCCGGGATGCCGCGCCCTTCGGGCCGGGCCCCGGGGCGGAGCCGGGGCCGGGGCCGGGGCTGGGACACGGGGGCCGGGGCCGGGACGGGAGCCTGGGGGCCGCCCCGCACCCGGCCGGGTCCGCACCCAGCCGGGCCCGCACCCGGCCGGGTGTCCTCAGCGGGTCAGGGGCATCGCCGCCAGCTCCGCCACCAGCCACGTCAGCGGGGTGAAGACGACGAGCAGCGCGCCCGTGCGCAGGGCCGCGCAGCCGCGCAGCACGGAGGCGGGGGCGCCCAGGCGGGTCAGCGCCTCCTGGACGCCGGTGCGGGAGCGGCGCCCCTCGGCGGCGGCGGTGGCCAGGGTCAGCACGGCGCAGCCCGCGACGAGGAGCGCCCCGAGCGTGCTGAACGGGCCGACGTCGGCGGGGCCGCCCGCGGTGTGCAGGGTGCTCAGCGCGTACGTGCCGGACGCCACGGCGCACACCACGCCGAGCGGCTGCCCGAGCCGCCGGGCCTCGCGCATCAGGACGCGCCCCGCGAGCAGTCGCAGCGCGCCGGGCCGCGCCGTCTGGAGGAGGTGCCCGCACAGGTAGGTGAGGCCGGGCCCGGCGAGGGCGAGGCCCACCGCGGTGAGCACCCAGCCCGCCAGCACCCCGGCCGGGTTGCCGCCGGCCCCGGGCACGCGCAGGCCCGCGGTGGCGCCGCCGCTCGCGTACGCCTCGACGGCGAGCCCGGCGCCCAGCAGGGCGACCCCCCACGGCAGGCCGCCGGGGGACTGGGGCGGGGCGTCGGGGTCGGGTGGTTCCGTGCCCGGCTTGGGGCGGCGCGGGCGCAGCGTGAGCGCGGTCGTGACGGACGCGGCCAGCGGTACGAGCACGAGCAGGGTGAGCGTGGCGGCCACCGGCAGCGGCCGGCCCGCGCCGAGCGCGCCGGCGGCCGCGCCGTCGAACGGCAGGCCGGTCAGGTCGCCGCGCAGGTGGAGGAAGCACAGCAGGGCCACCGCGGAGCCGAGCGTGCAGGCCACCGCCGTGGTCATGGCGGAGAGGACCATGAGCCGGCCGGGGCCGAGGCCGACGGAGGCGAGCCCGGGGCGCGGCTTGGTGCCGGGGTCGGTGCGGGCCACGGTGACGGCGAAGTACACGGTGGCGGCGAGCGGCAGCGCGCACCAGGCCAGGCGCAGCACGGCGCCGGTCGAGCCGGGGTGGGCCAGGGCGTGGCCGAGCGCGCACAGGAGCAGGAACCCGGTCCCGGCGGACGTGGCGGCGACGAGCAGCCGCCGCAGCAGGACCAGCGGGTGGGCGCCGCGGACTAGACGGAGAGCGAGCACGTGGCCCGGCCTTCCGCCTCGGAGCCCCCGGCGGCACCGGCAGGCGCGGGGCCGCCGTCCCCGGGCGGGCGCGCGCCGTCGTCCTCCGCCTCGGGCTGCTGGGGGGCGGGTCCCGCGGCGGGCTGGTCGTCGGCAGCCGCAAGAAGAAGCGGCTCCCGCCGGCCAAGGCCCCGTCGCGCACGCCCACCATCACCCGCCCCCCGGCCGAGCCGCACGTCGGCGACGAGGCCGCGACGCCC